>CAYWMO010000074.1:0-3650 GCA_964459625.1 uncultured Gammaproteobacteria bacterium
ATTGGGATAATCTTTTAACCAACGAAAATAATTCGGGGCATTCTCAGGCGTCACCGGATTTCCTTTGTTTTTTAATTCGGCAATTCCCCACCCATCCATTATAACCAACATTACCGAATTTTTATTATTCTTTTGCATACTTCTTCAAATTTTTTAACTCACTCTCTATCTCCATCAACCTATTATACTTCTCTATTCTCTCTGATCTGGATAATGACCCTGTCTTTATCATATCAGCATTTACAGCCACTGCCAAATCGGCAATAAAAGTATCAGAGGTTTCACCGCTACGATGAGAAACATTAATTCTATACCCGGATTCTTTAGCCATCTTTATGGTTTCCATAGTTTCACTTAATGTTCCTATTTGATTAACTTTTATCAAAATAGCATTGCCTATTCCTTGTTTTATACCTTCGGAAAAAATTTCGGGATTAGTCACAAAAATATCATCTCCGACCAAAATCAATTTTTCATCGGTTTTCACGGTTAAAATCTTCCAACCCGACCAATCTTGTTCGGACAATCCATCTTCTATCAAAATAAGCGGATATTTTTTGGTCCATTCCTCATAAATCTTAATCATTCCATCAGCTGTAATATTCTTCCCTTTTTCAAATTGATATTTACCGTTTTCAAAAAATTCCGAAGCTGCTACATCTAAACCTAAAAATACATCTTTACCCGGTTTATAACCGGCCGATTCGATAGCTTTTATAATTGTTTTAAGAGCTTCTTCGTTATTTCTAAGATGTGGAGCAAAACCTCCTTCATCACCCACCGAAGTGGCGAATTTTCCCGCTTTCAAAATTTTCTTCAAACTGTGAAAAATTTCAGCGCCCATTCGCACTCTTTCACTCATTAGCTTATGTTGTGGAATTATCATAAATTCTTGAATGGATAATCCACTGTCGGCGTGCGCTCCGCCATTGACAATATTCATTGTCGGCACCGGTAAAATAAATTTATTTTCCTTGACTCCAAAAATTTTACGCAAATATTTATAAAGAGGCATTTTGGCATTTTCAGCTCCGGCACGAACAGTAGCCATAGAAACCGACAAAATAGCATTGGCTCCCAATTTACTTTTATTTTTTGTACCATCAAGACTGATCATCTTAGTGTCTATATCTTCGATTTTTTCCACTTCCATTCCAACAACAACTTTGGCAATTTTTTCATTGACGTTTTTGACGGCTTTCAAAACCCCTTTACCGCCATATCTCTTTCCACCATCACGCAATTCCAAAGCCTCGCGACTACCCGTGGAAGCGCCGGAAGGAACCTTAGCAATACCAATAATACCGTTTTGTAAAACAACTTTAGTTTCAATGGTTGGATTACCTCGAGAATCCAATATCTCCCTGGCAATTATTTTCTTTATTTTCATAAAACAGCTGATATTTTAATATTTAATAAGTTACTACATTATAACACATTTTTATTAAAATAAAAGACCCTTCGTTAAAAAACGAAGGGTCTTTTTTATAAATACTTTATCTCAATATTTCGTAAGTAACATTGACATTCATCACTACGTCTTTACTGCCTCCGGCTGTAGTTTCCGGAGCATAACCACCGCCGATTCCACCACCTTCAGCTCCTGTAAAATATTTCGGAGCGTAATAATCGTTACTAGCTTCGTATTCGCTGTAATACATCACTCCTCCCAATTTTACTCCGAGTTTATCGGCCAAAATTTGAGCTTTTTCTTTGGCATCAGCCAACGCTTTTTCTCTGGCTTGTTTTTTCAAATTTTCCGGATCATCAATGGTAAAATTCAATCCACTAACTTCGTTGGCTCCGTATTTTCCCGCCAAGTTCAAAACATCATTGACTTTACTCAAATCGCGAACTTTAACGGTAATATTGTTGGTTACTTTATAACCTTTCAACTCTGTGCCTTTGGTTTGAGTATAATTGTATTCCGGATAAATCATATAATTGCTTTGCAAATCTTTGTCTTCAATGTTCAGTTTTTGCAAATCAGCCATGACCTGATCCATAACTTTTTTATTGGCCAATTGAGCCACGGAAACTTCTTTGTCCGTATTACTAAAACCGATAGTAGTTACGGCAATATCGTTACGACCGGTAATTTTACCGTAACCGTTAATAGAAATACTACGTTCGTTTTGCGGCGCTTTACCGATAAAATTATAACCTTTTATAGTGTTGCGACTAACGGCTCCGATATAAAAAATACCGTAAAGCAACAAAACCGCCAAAATCACCATAATTATTTTTTTGCCGTAAGTGTACCCGCAACGGCAGCAGGCGCAACCGACTCCACAAGCTTTTTTATCAAGCTCGGAAGAAGGTGTAGCGATTTTTGGATTGATAGGCATAAAACCCTCCGCTTATCCTTACGCCGTTTGGCGCAAAGAAAAATTAATAAATTATTTTGTATTTTAAATTATATCATTTTTCCCTTATTTTGTCACAATTTTTACTCCGGGCAACTTTTTACCGCTCAAAAATTCCAACATCGCCCCTCCGCCGGTACTAACCAAATCGATATCCTCCATCAAACCGAGTTTTTTCAAAACTTCCACAGTTTCTCCTCCACCACAAACACCAAAGGCTCTACCTTTGGCTCGAGCGGCAAACAACCTTGCTACTGCATAAGTTCCGTATTCGTAAGGATGTTGTTCAAAATACCCCAATGCTCCGTTCCAAACCAAAGTTTTGGCGTTTTTAACAATCTTGGCAAAATGAGAAATTGTTTTCGGACCGATATCAAAAATCGCTTCGTTGCTTTTTAACTTTATTTTTCCGTTTACATCCACTATATGACACTTTTCTCCTTTTTCCGTGCCAACAATAAAATCAAGCGGCATTACGACATTTTTCTTTTTACCGTAAAAAATAGCTTCTTTTTTATGTTCTTTATCTATTAACGATTTGCCAGTTTGGGCGCCCTTGGCAAAGAAATACGTATTCGCTATTCCTCCCCCTACCAATATATAATGCGCTTTAGAAGCAAATTGTTTCAAAAGAGGTATTTTGGTTTCCATTTTAGATCCTCCAAGCACCACTACAAAAGGTTTTTTCGGTTTTTGCATCACTTTATTCAAGCCGTTGATTTCTGCTTCCATCAATAATCCGGCTGCTGCAGGCAAGTATTTGGCAATACCTGTAACAGTCGCCGCATCGCGATGAGCGACGGCAAAACCGTCCAATACAAATATATCCCCCAAAGCGGCGAATTTTTTCGCGACAATTTTATCATTTTTTTCTTCACCTTTGATAAAACGAACGTTTTCTAAAATAACAATTTCTCCGTTTTTCATACCATCCACCATTTTTTGCGCTTCTGTCCAATAATTTTCCGGGTTTTTCTTCAATTTCGTGAAATCGACTATTTTTACTTCTTTTTCTAATTTATTTTCTAAAGCCGCGGCAACCGGTTTCAAACTCAATTCTTTTTCCATTTTTTCCGGACGACCAAGATGGCTGAGTAAAATAATTTTAGCACCTTTATCAATTAAAAATTTTATCGTCGGTAAACTTTTTTCAATTTTGTATAATTCTTTTATTTCTCCCTTTTTTAGAGGTACATTAAAATCGGCGCGAACAAGAACCCGTTTGCCTTTTAAACTCTTTATTGATTTTATAGATTTAATACGCATAGCGAAGATATTACGATA
>CAYWMO010000075.1:0-3636 GCA_964459625.1 uncultured Gammaproteobacteria bacterium
GTTGGTAATACCGCTAGAAGTTAAAAGTAATTTCATATTTTTATTTTTTATATATCCATTTTACTCCCCTTTCCCCAATATTTCAATCTGGTTTTAAAATACAAAAAACCTTCTTACCAAAAGGCAGAAGGTTTTTTGTTTTTATCTTACATCTTGCAACGTTTTTTATTTGTATAATTTTCTAGAACAAGACCAGGCTCTCCAACTTCCATCTTTCAATCTTTTATCAATCGCCCATTTGGTTGCGGTTTTGTAATCCATCTTTTCCGCATTAGTCATGTTTTTATGGATACTGTTGATTTGCCAAAGACCCACATCATAACTACCATTCTTGTTCACACCTATAGCATCAGGTTGCCAACGACTTTCACAATTGATAATGATTTCAGCTTCTTTAATATTAAGCCCGGCTTTTTTAACTTCATTTAACACCCAAAGCTTCATTTCCTCTTCTTCAGCCAAAGCTTCAGCCTCAGCGTCAGACATATCAATAGGAGCGTTGCTGTTCATAGCCAAACGGACCACTTTAGTTTTTTGAGTGATATATTGTTTTTCTTCAAAGTTTAAAACCAAATCGTTTTCGCCACTAACAGCCAACCAAGTCTTTTGTTCTTGAATTTCCGCTAAGCGTTTTTCACTTAAAACCACTGGGATATATTCAGAAAGATTAGTTTTTTGGCTAAAAACAGGCAAAATTATTTCTTTATCGGTCAACAAAGAGTAGCTTTTTACAGTAGAACTGGCACAATCTACATAAAAAGGGTTGACTAAAACCGAAATAATGGCTAAAATAAGCACAATATGCACGGTTTTAGCAGCTTTACTGATACTTGTCTTGATTGTATTGATAGATTCCATAAATCTGAATTAAAAACGATACCCTTTAGAGTATCGCTGCAATATGTTAACACGAAAGTATAGCACAAAACCACCTTTTTGTCAAGGGCTTCAAAGTGCGGTATAATATAGAACAATCGGGTTTTTTACCTTAATTTAAACAATTTTTTAGTTTTTTATATGCCTGCTCCAGGGCTTCGCGAACGTAAAATTTACGGGACTGTCAACCAAAACAGGGATGACGGTGGCGGATTACATCGTCCGCCACAAAAAAAGTGGTTCAAAAAAATAATCGCCGCTTTAATCTACCTAACACTATTCGGATTTGTCGGAGCGACGATGTTTGTTTTGTATATTTCCAAAGAATTGCCTGATCCGGAAAAAATTTCCGAACGCCAAGTATCTCAAAGCACCAAAATTTACGATCGTACCGGTTCCAAACTGCTTTATGAAGTTTATCAAGACCAAAAACGCACGGTCGTGGACTTGAAAGACATCTCTCCTTGGGTAATAAAATCCACCATTATTATAGAAGACAAACATTTTTACGAACACAGCGGAATCAGAATAACCAGTATAGTCCGCGCTCAAATAAGTAACTTACTTGGTCGTTCTAGCGGCGGTGGTGGCGCTTCTACCCTCACTCAACAACTTATCAAAAATGCGCTTGTTGGCAATGAGCGTTCTTATTATCGCAAAATCAAAGAAGCTATTCTTGCTATTCGCTTGGAACAAAAATTCAGTAAAGACCAAATTTTAAAAATGTATTTGAACGAAATTCCTTACGGTTCAACCAATTACGGAATTGAAGCGGCTGCGCAAAGTTATCTCAAAAAAAGTTCTCGTGATTTGACTATCGCCGAATCAGCAATGCTTGCTGCCATACCGCAGCGTCCGAGTCGCTATCTTAACGATTTTGAAGCTCTCAAATCCCGACGCGACTATATTTTAAAACTTTTACGTGATGACAACCAAATAACGAACAAAGAATATGAGGAATCCGTGAAAGAAGAAATAAAATTAACTAAAACTTCCGGTATTTTGGCCGCACCTCATTTTGTTTTATATATCAAACAACTGTTAGCAGACAAATACGGAGAAAAAACTGTAGACAGTGGCGGATTTAAAGTCATCACCACTCTGGATTTGGACAAACAATTAATGGCGGAAAAAATAGTCAAGGAACAAGGAGATAAATTTGTCAAAGAAGCCAACGCCAACAATGCGGCGCTCGTAGCCATAGATCCCAAAAATTCACAGATTCTTTCTATGGTTGGTTCGCGTGATTTTGAAAATGATGATATAAACGGCCAATACAATGTGGCGGTTTTGGGTAAACGACAACCCGGCTCTTCTTTCAAACCTTTGGTTTATACTTACGCTTTTGAAAAAGGATATACCCCAAGTACCGTGCTTTACGATGTTTTAACCAATTTTGATCGTCGCGAAGGCAGCGAATACATTCCGGAAAATTACGACGGCAAAGAACACGGTTTGGTTACTTTACGCAAAGCTTTACAAGGATCACTAAATATTCCGGCGGTAAAACTTTTGTATTTAACCGGACTCAAAGATACTATAGAATTTGCCAAACGTTTTGGTTATACCACTTTTACCGGCGATTACGGTTTAAGCTTGGTACTCGGCGGTGGAGAAGTTAATTTGCTTGAACATACCAACGCCTACGCAACTTTGGCCAACAACGGAATTTATCATGAGCCGGTTTCTATTTTGAAAATTATCGACAATACCGGAAAAATTATCGAGGAATGGAAACCAAACGAAGGCAGCAAAGCTGTGGAACCGGAAATTGCAGCCACTATCACCAATGTTTTAAGCGACGATGATTCTCGTGCCTATATTTTTGGCCGAAACAGTACACTGACCTTACCCGATAGACCGGTAGCCGCAAAAACCGGAACAACCAATGACAACAAAGACGCTTGGACCGTTGGTTATGTACCAAGTTTAGCTGTTGGCGTTTGGGTAGGTAATACCAAGCCCTCGCCCATGAAAGCCGGAGGCAACAAATTGGCTGGTGTTATTTTTCAACAATTCATGAAAGAAGCTTTGACCGGAACCGAACCGCAAACTTTTCCACCGTTACCGGAAAATACTACTAACAAACCGATTTTAAACGGCACGGATGGAGGTATTATGGTAAAACTCAACCGTCTCAACGGTAAAGTAGCCACATCTTCCACTCCGCCGGAATTGGTGGAAACCCACCTCTATCTTCCGCCGCACGATATTTTGTATTATGTGAATAAAGATGATCCGCGCGGACCAGAGCCCTCCGATCCAAGCGTTGATTCTCAATATCAAAACTGGGAAGACGCTTTATTGGAATGGGTTCAGAGACAACAGGCTGTCGGTATTACGGTAGATTTTTCCGAACCACCAAACGAATATGACACCAATTATAATCCGGAACTTTCACCAAAAATAAATTTGATTTATCCAACCGACGGTCTTATTATCAATAATCGTCAATTGGAAATAAAGGCAACTGCTTCGGCTCCTCGCGGCGTTGCCCAAGTATTTTATTATTTGGATAATATTCGTTTGGGTTCCAGCAATGAATATCCTTTTTCTTTACATGTCTTTTTATCCAAAATAGACAACGGTGAACATACACTCAAAGCCGTGGCATTGGATGATCAAGGTAATGCAGGAAATGAAGAAATAAAAATATTTTTGATGGCCGAACAAGAACCGCCAAGTTTTGAGTTTAAAGACATTTCACCTTTAACTTTGTCAGTCAGTGACTATCCGTACAAAATCGGTGTAAAACCCTTT
>CAYWMO010000076.1:0-3516 GCA_964459625.1 uncultured Gammaproteobacteria bacterium
GGCTCTATAAACTCCGGACGGTTGATAAGAATTCGCACCGGCCTCGGCTTGATAGTTCATAGTAGTTGTAACACCGTTATAATCGGTGGCTACTCCACTATAAGAAACTACAACCGGGGCTGTTGGTAAAGCATACCATAAACTGGAAGAAACTGTATGATCACCGGTAGCATTATAACCAAATTCAGCTTCAGTAGCGGCAACACCATCCCAACTTCCGGTACTACCATTATAGTTGGCAAAAGAAATCGTGTTGCTGGTAACTTTAACCATAGCCGGATCGCTGGAAGCGTTGGCACTTAAAGTATAACCGTCAAAATTACTTGTTTTTACGATACAATCTCGGCTATTGGAAACTGTACCTCCGGTCATACCGGATATTGTTCCCAAATTCACCGTAGAGGTGTCGCAAGTTAAAGACATTTCAGCGGTAACTGTAAGCTCTACCGGATATTCCAATGAAACAGGAGTACCGATAACGCTTGTACTTGTCTCGGCAGCAGTAGCTAAACCGCCTTCAAACAGCATAAAGCCGTTTAACATGGCGACAGTACCTATCAAAACGTAAGATAAAATCTTTTTCATAATTTATATGAATGTACTATTTTTATAACCCGTTTTAAAAACGGGAAAATTTAATAATCGATTATTAACTCTTTTTACTTTATCTTAAAAATTGCCCCCGACCTTTATAAAGGATTTCTAAGACCAAGTTATTATATCATAATTTTTATTTCTTCTCTATTTTCTAAAATGTGGATAACTGGCATTCGCCAAAATAACCAAACTCCAAAAGACCTGTACTCAAATCTCAAAACTACAACTTAAAACTTCTAACGGTTTTGACATTTAAGGCTGTGATTTTGATTTTTGAGTTTTGACTTTTGAGTTATCGGTAGAAGTCGCTGTCGTCGTGGCCACAATCTCCTCCTGTGCGGTTGTAGTCGCATTCGGAACGACCGGGGTTTCTATATTAGCTCCGTCAACTTCGGTTTTTACCGGTTTAAAAGGGGTTTTATCGCAATAAAAATTATTTTCACTGCAACCAAGTTGTAACCAATCATAAATTCTCTGCGGTTCCTCATCTATCGCCATATATACCTGATAGATATGAGGAAACTCCTTTAAGGTTTTTTCTATTTCCGCCAAAAATTGTGCACTGCCACAAGAGCTGTTGGCGTTTGGAATAAGAGTACGGACGTCTTTCAAATTAACCAAAGCGACATTTTCCACCACGCGAATATTTCTCAAAATTTTAGCGGTGGTACTGCTAAAAAAAGATTGATATCCTGACTCTTTTTCTTGATCAGTCGGACCGGCAAACAAAGATCGCAAAGATTGTTCTTCGTAAGACAATGTACCGCTAACCGGACGCGTTACAAAATAGACCAAGCGACAATCCAACATCTCCGGATTTTCTTTGGTGTTATTAAAATAAATTTTAAACTTGTCAATTTTAAATTCTTTTCCCGAATCTATTTTGAAACTTTCCAAAACCTTTCCTACCTCTCTGTTCAATGCACCAAAGTGTTCCATTTGCGGCGAGGAATAAGGATTGTCCAATGTTCTTACCAGTACAAATACATATTCATTGGTATAAGCAAAAACTTGTTCGTTCAAAATAAGGTCTTTGGAATTTTTATAATTTTGCCAAACATCAAAAGGGTAAACATACAAACGAAAAATAGGATATTCTTGTCCCGGCAGTTGATTATAAACAAAAGACAATACACTGATTTTATTTTGTTCCTCTTCTTTCACACTAAAATTTTCAAGCCAGTTTTCAGGAAAAGAAAGAGAAAAACCGTATTTGTCAGAATGGTAAACTTTATCGGTAAAACCTTCCATCTTTTTGATTGAAGAAGTTTTGGTAAAACAACCGGATAAAATAAGGCCGGTTAGCAAAAGTAAAGTTACAAAAAATATTTTTTTCAAAGAAAACATAAGAGAAAATGGTTTTTATTTACTTTAAATATTTTACCTGAAAACTTTATAAAAAGCAATAAAAAAGAGCTCTCTTGGCGAGAGCTCTGACAAAATAACGAACAAAGGAAAGGAAGAAGCTTTTGACCGTCTAAATCTCCGGGGATCAGCCGGAAACATAAATAAACGATCTAGTTCTTTGCAAGGTAGGGCCCGGTATCGGCCCAATAAAGAATCGGTAAATGCCCAACCTTGGCTTCGGGCACGGGAAAGGTCAAAGGCCAAAATCCTCATTTTGGGGAGAAGGCAAATTAATGGCTTGCCTTGTTGCAACTCTCCCTTTTTTGCGGACTATGGCACCCTTCACAAAGAAGTCCTATCTGGACGGTTCGGCTCTACCTGCTAAAAAGAACTTTTTTGACAGCAACCGTGGATTGATTGCTGAAAAACAGATTGTGCCGAAATACGGCGTCGCGTTTTTCATCGTTCTTGCGGATTTCAGACTCATTCTCTGCATGAAGTCCGGCCGTCTTACACCCTATTACGGGAAGAACGATTTACCTATTACGGCGTAGAAAAACGTACAATCTGCCGGTTCGAACGGATGGGAATTTTTGTTCCATTATCCGATTCTGCCGACACCGTAACAATCGCCGAAGCGACCATCACCTCTTTTACCACCGATGTCTTAAAAAGAACAACTTCTTCCTTGAATGAACACAATTATATGACTATTTTTACAAAAGTCAAGATGTGGATAAAAAAACCGCCTCGGACTTAACCTAAAGGCGGAAAATATGATTTTCACATGTGTCTGAGTACGAGATTTCTCAGCAATTTCATTTCAAATGGTTTATCAATAACCACTTGCTCGCTTTTCGCCCGATGATACATGGGCGACATCAAGTCGGCAGTGACGACGATGAAAAAAATTTCATCCCCGACGATTTTCAAATCTTCACGGATTTTGTCAATCACCTCCAGCCCGTTCATTTCGGGCAAAAGAAGGTCTACTAACGCTACCCTTATTTGTCCTTTGTGAAGGACATATTGGCGGATCGCTTCTTCTCCGGAAGCTGCGGTCAGGATTTCAAAACCCTTATCCGCAAAAATCATCTTGAATAATTCAAGAGTTGTTTGATCGTCATCGACGACCAATAAACATTTTGTGTCCATAACACCCCTCCAACAAAGGTTAAAGAACAATCAAAATATCTTATCATAAAATCAAACAAAAATCAAGAGGTGCCAGACCTCTTGATTTAAAGCAAAAAATCGATTTTATTCTTTACCGTGAGCCGTACTTTCTTTCATTCCCGCGGAAGTAATGGTGATAAAATCCGCCTTACCTTTGATATCTTCGATATTCTCAGCTCCGATGTAAGTCATACCTGAAGCCAAACCGCCTAAATATCTTTGGATTATCGGAGCAATAGAACCGCGATACAACACCTTGGTTGTTTCTCCTTCCACATGAACAACTTCATCAACTTTATTTCCGTCCAGTTGCGTTTTTTTGATAGTGGCCGCAAAACTGGCCATTCCTCTATATTCTTTATATTTTATATCATTCACTTCAAAAACTTCTCCTGG
>CAYWMO010000077.1:0-3505 GCA_964459625.1 uncultured Gammaproteobacteria bacterium
CAACCACTTTATTGTTCAGTTGTTTTAAAATAAACGCCCACTTAACCGGATAAAAAAACATACCTATATCCATGGTGGAAGCCAAATTTATCACCGGGGAACTCCATCCTATACTTATATAGCGCGGATAAGCAGAAATAAAAATCGTTCGGCAATAAATATCTCCGAGTTGCAAAAAACTGCTTTCTACTCTGAAAGCCGCTGGAGATATCAAATCGCGAATGGACACTTCGCTCTCCCGATAAACCCTCTCTTCTTGCAAAGTCAACAATTCTTCCTCTACTTTTTTCTTTAGTTGACCCTGCTCTTTCTCGTAAATGGTGGTTTGATCTTTTTCTATTTTTCCACTGATTGGTTTGAAAGCCATATTATTTGATTAAGATTCAACCCTCATATAATCCACCGGCGCTAAAGGTTGATTTTGCGCGATATCCGGGTTATAAGTTGAATAATAAAGTTCGATCAGCGCTTGAGTATCCAAACGAATAACATCCAAATTCATTCCCGATAAACCCGCCTCTATCAATCTTACTCTTGCATCCAACTCTCCTTTTCTTTTTTTGAAAGTTTCTTCTTTTAAACGAATTAAATTTATCGGATTCAAAGCGTCGCTCAAACGAGACCAAAAACTTTTTTTCTTATTAGTCATGGGATCATAGGGTATCACTACGTAAAACTGTTTCGAAGTAATATTTCTCAAAGTTACAGTTTCATTAATGAAAGAAATATAATCTGATATTTGCGCTTTTAGCAATTCGTTTTCTATTTGTTCCCGGCGAGTTTGTAACGTTTCCATATACGGCCTGATATTCAACTGTCGAGATTGAATACAAATTTGCAAAGGATGATCCAATGAATTTAAGAAAGAAACATATGATGAAATTATCGCTTGCTGTTCCTCTTCGTTGAGCAAACCAAAATTAACACTACTTACCATCAAAACAGCTCTCAAAGTCCCATCTTTCATCACTACGGAATCGTTTTTGATTTCCGCTATCGGTACATGGGCCTGAGAATTAGGAATGCTTCTTTTCTTTTTTATAGATTGTTCATTTTTCATAATCTTTTAAATATTTTTGTCTTCCGGACCGTAATATCCGCCGGTATTGACCGTCAAAGACAATTGTCTTATCCTACTGCGACTCACTTGAGGCGCGGTTTGTTTTTTAGTAATAGTTGGCAATCTATGTAACTCTTGAATGGATTTCAATTCTGCATCACTATATCGCCTATCCCAAATTCGCAAACTCGGTCGACGCAATGTTTGAAAAATATTCAATAAAAAATAGTGAAAAGGCTGC
Organism: uncultured Gammaproteobacteria bacterium; assembly: GCA_964459625.1. Classification (GTDB taxonomy): domain Bacteria; phylum Patescibacteriota; class Patescibacteriia; order Magasanikbacterales; family GWA2-37-8; genus JAKLGL01. The sequence goes on from CAYWMO010000077.1 coordinate 1,302, forward strand.
CCGTTGATCTTTACAAAAGCCAAAATCAAAGCCGATCCACCGATAAGACAAAGTAAAAAAATGAACAAAGCCGTGTCGGATAATTTGTAAGCCACAAAAATAATCAAAGCCGCCGTTAACAAAATAACAAATTGTCTGGTAGTGACCGGACCGATAATTTTGTCTTCCACGTCTATAAATTGTGGCACTACGAATTGATCCATATTTAAATTTCTTTTTCCATTTTTATCAAATATTTTATTTCTTGAAAACTCAAACTATTTTCTTTTTTAATCGTTCCGGACAAAAGAGTTCCTTTATTCAGACATTCACATACGGATTCCAGATAATTTTTGTACAAAGGGCTTTGTTGCCAAGCTTCCAACGCTTCCAAGTAAAGTAAAAAAGATTCCTCTTTGAGATTAACGAATTTTTGCTGTAATCTGGCGGTCGCTTGTTCCAAATCCGAAGATAATCTTCTAAAATCAACAATAGTAAAATTCTTTATTTCTTCCACCGGTCCGAAAGTTACGTTTTTAGGAGGTATAATATCTCCCGCAGAAGAAGAAATACTCGGCCTGGATGTTTTAACTAATTGAGCGATGTTTTCCATTTTGGGTTCGGCTTTTTCTATCAAATCATCGAGAGATTTTATTTCTTTTATTTCTTTGTTGAAGGTTGGTTTATGTACAAAAGGATTAAACGGTGAAGAAGAACTCGGCAAAATTTCTCCTTCCGTCATCGGTAACTGAACTTTTTTTCCAGGAAGTTTTTTGAGAGGAGTGTAGTATTCCTGTTTTTCGGAAGAAATACTGGAAATTTTTTCTTGCGCCTTTTTTATAACTTCCTTTATTTGATTTTCATTTAAATCCGCACCTCCCAAATATACCGGCTGGCGTAACATGTCACCCAACTGTTCCGAATTTTTGATATCTTTCAAAAATAAAATTATATTATTCTTCAAATTAACAGCGGCCTGATCCGATAATTTAAAAGAAAGCCTTTCCGCCACTTCTCCGGCTTCATTTTCTCTTTTATTAAAAGAACTGTGTTTCAAAGTTTTGATCTCTTCATCTTCTAACGGACTTTTAAGATCTTCCTTGGTTAAGATATTTTTCACTTTCAAATCTCCTTCTTTTTTCACCACAGTCACATAAGACGGTTGAACGGCCGGTTTTTTCAAATCGGTTATTTTCATTTTTGCGAAAGTGCCGTCTTTCTTTTTTACCAATATCATTTTATCTTGACTCATATTTATTGCGAAAAATCAAACATTTGTTCGGCGACTTTTTTTACTTCTTCGTCACTTAATTTATCCAAAGCCGATTTTTCTATATAACCAGTATTTTTGAGCGCTTCTCTCAATAAAGTCGGATTGGCAAACAATTCTGCTTTACTCAGAGTGGTGCTAACTCCCTGACTACCTTCAGACAATTGTGTATTTAGAGCATTTTTAAACTCTATAGAATTAAAAACTTCTTGTCCGATTTGTTTTAATTCTTCATCGGTTACACCAACCAACAAGTCTTCACTGATACCCGAAGATATAAGAATTTTTTTGATTTGTTCCGGATCGTTGAAATAGTCGGCGGGATTCAAAATATATCCTTCGGATTGAGAATCTTTTATCCATGATTCCAAAATTTGTTCAGTTTTCGTTTCTCCAATTTCCTGACTACAAGAAGACCCTTCGGCGCAAATAGGGTTTTTACCTTGCAATATTTCTTCTTTATCTTTTATACCATCACTGTCCGTGTCTTCCAAATACGCGCTAGTGTCATATATGTATATTTCTTCAAAATCGTTTAGGCCGTCTCTATCAGTATCTCGATAATGTAGTGCTTCGGTCGGATCGTTAAATTTCTCTTTGATTAAAGTACTCGGCACAGCATCACTCAAAGCGTAAGGACGATACAAATTATTTCTAATTTGAAAAAAACTTAAAATCAAAAAAAGTACGGCAAAAATAAGCAAAAATACAAAACCGAACTTTTGCTCCAAAGTTAAGCCAGTTTTTTCCTGGTTTTCAGCCATAATTAGATAAATTTTTTCACTTTTATATTATACCATTTTCTCGTTTTTTGAGATAGTGGATAAGTTTACCCAGTTAAATAATTTTTTTATAAAAAATTGGCGCTTAATAGCGCCAATTAACCGAGCAAATTAATAACATTTCTTATAACCCAACCTCTTTAAACAATTTAATCCATTCTTCCAAACTCAAT
>CAYWMO010000078.1:0-3492 GCA_964459625.1 uncultured Gammaproteobacteria bacterium
TGGCATGGTTCGTATGAGAACTATGTGGACGCGAAGGCGAATATTATCAGATGCTTTATGATTTTTATAATTCCGGTTTTGCGCAAGTTCGCGTGGACGGGGTTTACAAAGATCTCAAAGAAACTTTGATTTTATCCAAAAATAAAAAACATACGATTGAAGTGGTTGCCGACAGGATGTTTCTCAATAGTGCGGAAAAATTGATGGAAAAAGACGAATTACAAAGATTATCCGAAGCTTTGGAGAGTGCTATTGATTTGAGCAACGGTTTGGTCACGATAGTTTATCCGGATAAAACCGAACAAATTTATTCTACGCTATATTCATGTCCCAACGACGGTTATAGTTTTCCGGAAATTGAACCGCGCTTATTCAGTTTTAACAGTCCGTACGGTTATTGTCCGGCTTGCACGGGTTTGGGAACGGAAAGTTTGTTTTCGGAAAATATTTGTCCGAAATGTTTGGGAAAAAGATTGAATGAAAACGCGTTGAGTGTGAAAGTCGGTGGAAAAAACATTTATGAAGCGACGACTTTGACGATTTCACAAGCGCGAGAATTTTTTGGCGCGTTGACGGAAAAATTATCCGCGAAAGAAAAAGAAATCAGCGCTGTGGTTTTGCGTGAAATCAACAATCGTTTGGATTTTATGTTTAATGTCGGTTTGCATTATCTCACATTGGAGCGTCGCGCCGGCACACTCTCGGGCGGAGAAGCACAACGTATCCGTCTGGCCTCCCAAGTCGGGACCAAATTGGTCGGTGCGCTTTATGTATTGGATGAACCGACTATCGGTTTGCATCAAAAAGACAATGAACAGTTGGTCAAAACTTTGCGCAATCTGTGCAATGTTGGCAATACTATCATTGTGGTGGAACACGATGAAGATACGATACTTGAAAGTGATTGGTTGGTGGATATCGGTCCGGCAGCCGGTAAACACGGCGGAGAAGTGGTTTATTCCGGTCCGTTGCAGGATATGTTGAACAACAAAACGACAAAAACCAAAGAGTTTGATTGTAAAATTATCGGTTCAACGCAAAAATCTCTCACCGGTAAATATTTGCGCGGTGAAGAAAAAATAGAAATTCCTTCTCGTCGTCGCGGAGTGGATTCTTCCACCGCTAAAATCAAAATTAAAGGCGCGCAGGAACATAATTTGAAAAATATTGACGTGGAAATTCCTCTGCGTCGTTTGGTTTGTTTGACCGGAGTATCAGGTTCGGGAAAATCTTCGTTAATGCATGATGTTTTGTATAAAAATTTATTTGAACGATTTAGTAAAATCAAAAAACACGAGCCCAATTGTAAAAGTTTGACGGGCACGGAATATATTGAACGCGTGATTTCCATTGACCAGAGCGCTATCGGCAGGACTTCTCGCAGTAATCCGGCAACTTATACCAAAGCTTTTGATCATATCAGAGAAATTTTTGCCGCCACTCCCGAAGCCAGGATGAGAGGTTTCAATAATAGTCGTTTTAGTTTCAATGTACCGGGCGGCAGATGTGAGCATTGCGAAGGCAAAGGAGTTTTGGAAATTGAAATGCATTTTTTGCCGAGCGTGGAAGTTGTTTGTGATGTTTGTAAAGGAAAACGTTTTACTTCCGAAACTTTACAAGTGCATTACAAAGGCAAAAATATCGCCGATGTATTAGAGATGACGGTGGCCGAAGCGGAACAATTTTTCAAAGACATTCCGTTTATTCACGATAAATTAAAAATTTTAAATGAAGTGGGTTTGGATTATCTAACTCTCGGACAATCGGCAACTACACTTTCGGGTGGAGAAGCACAGCGTATCAAATTGTCGCGCGAATTGGCGCGCCCCGGAAATACGCGCACGCTTTATTTGTTGGATGAACCAACTACAGGGTTGCATTACGAAGATGTTAAAAAATTGTTGGATGTTTTACAGCGATTGGTTTCGGTAGGTAATACAGTGATGGTGATTGAACATAATTTGGAAGTTATCAAATGCGCGGATTGGATAATAGATTTAGGACCCGAAGGCGGGGATAAGGGTGGAAAAATCGTGGCTAGCGGAACGCCGGAGGAGGTCGCGCGTAAAGCAGGAAGTTATACGGGACAGTATTTGAAAAGAGTTCTGTAATTTGTAGAAAACAAAAAGCCCCGGGATCGGGGCTAATACTTAACTATTTTTTCCATGGAAGGAGGTGTATCTTCCACAGTGACGACGCTTTTGAGAATCGTCATCATTTCTTCTTTCGTTTTGAAATTTATTGAATGATCTCTAAAACGCTCGAAAATGAGATCTTTTTTATCTACGAGCGTCTTTTGGATAGCAGTTTCGTCAACTTTGATGCCGTTTTCGTCATAAAAGGCATAAGTCCTGACGATGGTGATAACGGTTGCAGCCAGCTCGATGAGACCTGGATCTTTTTGTAAAACCGCTACTACAGAGTTAATGAGGTCGTTTTTTTCTTTTTTATTGTTCATTTTAACGCCCCCTTTATTTTGATTGTAATCCATTCCGTGACCACTTCCTTAACCTCCTCTTCGGAGATTTCTATCTTTTTTTCTTTCTTTTCAACCTCCTCAAACATCTCTTTGAGATTTTTGATCTCATTTTTGATATCAATTTCCGAAAGTGACTTAGAAAGAAGTTTGAGAACGAGCAACTTTATAGTCCGCTCGATTTTTGGAACAGTGGTGATTTTGAGAGCTATCCAATTTTTCATAATATCCTCCATAAAAATTTAAAGAACAACAACAAAGTATAGCATATTTTCGTCTTTTTGTCAAGAGTTTAAGGGTTACAAAATACTTGAAAAAAAGCCGAAAATATGTTAAAATGAAGAAGTAAATAAAATAATTTTTTAATGTTATGTCGATTATAAAAGAATTTCGTAGTCATTACGGAGAAGAAGGTGAGACAACAAGTTTTACTCAAGAGCGTATGAGAGAAGAAAAATACGCTGATGTTGAGAATTCTCTGGAAACCAAGCACTTGGTGGATGTAAAAAACATGATTATGAATGCCGAGTTAAACAGCGGTGATCAAAAAGAAATAGCTGAATTTCAAAAAAGAAAAGAAGAGGTTAGTCGTCTTTTGGCTGAAATCATCAAAAAAACTTCCGATTATAAAAAAACCATTTTGTATTTGATGGAAAAACATAAAGCAGTAGGATTGACCAGTGGTAAATCCAAAGAAGATATTCAAGAATATCAAGAAGAACATGAGAGGTTGGAAAAATCTCGTACTTCAAGTCATAATGTTTTGCTTGATGCCATTAAAAAAGCGATTAGATATATCAATTACAATTTTGGCGATATTAATCATAAAATTCTTGATAAATGGGAAGAAGAACAAGAAGAAAGAGGCAATATGATTTTGGATGTAAAAAGAATTAAATTTCCCAAAAATGTAATTTGTCCAGATGGTGTAAATTTGGATGATAGAAAATCTTTGGCTGCATGGGCTATCAAATTGACTGATGTTTTGAAATAAAAAAACCCGAGCGCAGAGCCCG
>CAYWMO010000079.1:0-3491 GCA_964459625.1 uncultured Gammaproteobacteria bacterium
CGCCGCCATGATAGTGAGACAAGAAGTTGTTGAACAAACAGGGTGGTTTGATCCGCGTTATTTTATGTATTTGGAAGATTGTGATTGGTGTCACAGTATGTGGGAGAAGGGCTGGCCCGTTTATTATGTTCATGATATTGTAATTTTGCATCGCCACGAGCGTCAATCGGCCAAAGTGCCGGGCATCTTCAAGGCATTGATAAAAAATAAAACTTCTCGCTATCATCTGGCCAGTTGGTTTAAATATCTTTGGAAATGGCGAGGTAAACACAAATACTATGCTGTCTAATTATCCAAAAATCGCTATAATTTATCTGTCGTTTCATTGTGAACCTTACATTGATGATGTGGTTTCGGCTTTAAAAAAAGTCACATATCCCAAAAGTAAATTGGAATTGGTAATTGTAGACAACCCTCATCCGAAGTACGGCTCCTCGGTTCCTTTTTTGAATGAAGTTTTTTTACCTTTGTCAGGAAACGATTTTCCTCATGTGACGATTTTACCGCAAAAAGAAAACCTGGGCTTTGCCGGAGGAAACAATGTTGGTATAAAATGGGCGATGGAAAACGGCTTTGATTACACCTATATTCACAACAATGACGGTTTCGTAACCGTCAACGCTTTTGAACCGTTGGTAGAAGCGATGGAACAGGATAAAAAAATCGCTATTGCCCAATCTTTGATCATGATGTTTCCGGAAACGGAGCTTATCAATACTTCCGGCAACGCTTTTCAATATCTTGGGATAGGTTTTTGTAATGATTTTCGAAAACGCAGAGTTGATACGAATTTAAAAGAAAATAAAGAAATCACTTATGCTAGTGGTGCGGCCATGCTTATTCGAACCGATCTGTTGAAAGAATTCGGATTATGGGATGAAGATTATTTTCTTTATCATGAAGATATTGAATATTCTTTTCGTTTGAAAATGGCCGGTTATAAAGTCATTGTGGTTCCCGGTTCGATTTTTTATCACAAATACGCTTTTTCCAGAAATAAAGAAAAATTTTATTTTATAGAAAGAAATCGTTACGGACTCATGATGTCTTTTTTCAAATTACCGACGCTTTTGTTATTTTTACCGATGGCTCTGATTTTGGAAGGTGGTTTGCTTTTGTTTGCTTGGAAAAACGGATGGTTAAAGGAAAAATTTTTAGCTTACAAATACTGGTTTTTTCCAGCCCATTGGCGATTGTGGTTGAAAAAGCGTGATTTTATACAGAGTATTCGCAAAATAACGGATAAAGAATTGTTAAAAACGGTTACCGGCAAAGTAGTGTTTGAAGATAAAAGTACCGACAGTCCGCTTTTGAAAAACGTCGGCAATCCGTTGATGAACGCGTATTGGCAAGTTGTAAAAAGAATTATTTTTTGGTAAGTATGTCTATAAAAAGAGTGCGTAAAGCCATTTTAACCGGTGGCGGAAGAGCTACAAGATTGCGTCCGATTACTTCCACTATTAATAAACATCTTATTCCATTGGCCAATAAACCGATGATTTTTCACGCTATTCAAAAAGTGGTGGACGCTGGTGTGGAAGAAATATTTATAAACGTCAACCCGGGAGATACGGAACTGCCGAAATATATCGGTGATGGAGGCCATTGGGGAGTAAAAATCACTTATTTTGAACAAGAAGGCGGTCCGCAAGGAGTGGCTCATGTGGTGAAACAAGCGGAAAAATTTATTGGTAAAGATCCTTTTATTTTTTTCTTATCCGATAATGTGGTTTTGGGGGACTTAAAACCGATGGTGGCGGAATTTGTGGAAAATAAATATGATTGTATGTTGGCTTTGTCAACGGTACCAAACCCGAAAGCTTTTGGTGTTCCCGTATTTAATGAAAAAAACGAATTGATAGATGTGTTGGAAAAACCCGAAAATCCGCCGAACGATTTTGCAGTAACGGGGATATATATTTACGGGCCGGAAGTTTTTTTTAAAGCATATGACAATATAGAAAAAAGCGCTCGCGGCGAATATGAAATTAGTAGTGTTCACTCTCACTTTTTGAAAAATAATTACAAAGTCGGTTATAAAGAAATAACCGGCTGGTGGAAGGATACCGGACAACCTCATGATTTGATATTGGCCAATAAGTTGTTGCTTGACGAGTTAAAAGAAGAAGAATTTGGTATTCAGGGCCAGGTGGAAGAGGGGGCCAAAATTTCCGGAAAGGTTCATGTTGGCGCCGGGACCACGGTTCGCAATGACGTGCAAATTCTTGGACCGGTTACCATAGGTGAAAATTGTGTTTTGGAAAATTGTATTATCGGACCTTACGCCACTATAGGTTCAGGTTGTATAATCAAAAATTCTCAAGTTAGCAATTCTATAATTTTGAAAAACTGTACTTTGGATTGTCCGCTCAAATTTACTGAAAGTATAGTTGGTGAAAAAGCCGAAGTTATCAAAAAACGCACTGATGAGTGCCGTAGAATGATTATTGGTGATCAAACGGTGATTGAAGTTTAAAAAAAATCGCTCCATTACGGAGCGATTTTTTATGTCCTATTTTTTAAGGCGCTGATGAGAGTTATCTCATCGGCATATTGTAAGTCCGATCCCAGCGGTAATCCTCGCGCCAAACGGGTGATTTTCAAGTCCGGTCTTATTTGTAACAGTTCTTTTTTGAGATACATCATTGTGGTTTCGCCGGACAGGTCAGGAGATAGTCCCAAAATTATTTCTTTTATTTCAATATTTTGTTTTACTCTTTTTTTCAGTTCATCTATTTTTAGACTTTTTATTTCTACCTCAGTATCGTCGGCATCTATATTTCCTCGTAAAACATGGTAAAGACCTAAATATTCGTGAGTATTTTCTATAGCTGCCAAATCTTGAACTTCGGATACCACACAAACAACTTCTTTTTGTCGTTTGTTGTCGGCACAGATACGACAAGGAGAATTATCGTCGAAATTCCAACAGACTTCGCAACTTTTGGTGTTAAGAAGCAAATTATCCAAAGCGTCTCGTAAAATATTCACTTCTTTTTTACCGGATTTTAACCAATAAAAAACAAAACGCTCTGCCGTGCGTTGTCCGACAGAGGGTAGTTTTTTGAGAGCTTCAATAAGATTGTTTATTGAAGAAGAATACATACTATTTGCCCAAACCCGGCAAACTAAAACCGCTTTCTTGCATTTTACCGGCGATAATTCTTTGCACTTTTTTCAAAACATCTTCATGAACGTCTTTGAGAGCGCTTTCCAATTTTTCTTTTTTGTCAGGAGTCAACATGTCCGGAGAAATTTTGATTTCCGTGATTTTCATATTGCCGTCCATAGTAATACTGACGGAATTGCCAAAATTACTGGCTGTGGCGGTTTCTCCGCCAAGAACTTCTTGAAGTTTTTTTCCTTGATCTTTGAGATCTTTAAACTGTTTTAATTTGGAAAACATGGACATATAAAATTTTTAAATTAAATTAAAATTGAGGTTGAGGAGGGGAGACAGGGTCCGCTTGTTGCGGTTGATTTTGGAAAGC
>CAYWMO010000080.1:0-3436 GCA_964459625.1 uncultured Gammaproteobacteria bacterium
GAAAAAGCATCGGTGCCAGTATTTTGTTTGGTGTGGAAACCGAAGAAGACGGAATAATGGAGGAAAAAATGGAAGTGTTTACCACCCGCGCCGACACTTTATTCGGAGTTACATATGTTTCCATTGCGCCCGAACATGAAAAATTGCAAGAGTGGAAAAAATATATCACCAATTGGGATGAAGTTGAAAAATATATCAATGACAGCAAAAAGAAATCCGATTTGGAACGCACCGAATTAAACAAAGATAAGACCGGTGTTAAACTTTCCGGCATTGAAGCAATAAATCCCGTGAACGGAGAATCAATTCCGATTTTTATTGCTGACTATGTGCTCAATAATTATGGAACAGGTATAGTTATGGCCGTGCCGGCTCACGATACGCGCGATTTTGAATTTGCCAAAAAATATGGTTTACCTATTAAAAAAGTTGTCGAACCTATAAACGTCGAAAATCTAACCGAAGAAGAAAAAGAGTGCTTTACGGGAGAAGGAAAAAATATTAACTCCGATTTTTTGGACGGATTGGAAACTGTAAAAGCTCAAGAAAAAATTTGTGATTGGTTATCAAATCCAGAAGTACAAGCCGGAGGAAAAAAAATAAATTATAAATTGCGCGACTGGGTATTTTCTCGTCAGCGTTATTGGGGTGAACCTATTCCGCTGGTGTATTGCGAAGCTTGCGCTAATGCCAAAAATTTCGTCAATGAAGGTGAAAAATTAAATCCCGGTTGGATTGCGATAGAGGAAAAAGAATTACCTTTAGAATTGCCCAAAGTCAAAGATTATAAACCGACCGATAATGGAGAATCGCCTTTGTCTGAAGTTAAGAAATTTGTGGAAGTAAAGTGTCCGCGTTGTGGGGCTAAAGCGCGCAGGGAAACCGACACTATGCCTAATTGGGCCGGTAGCTCTTGGTATTTTTTGCGTTATATTGATCCCAAAAATAACAAACAATTCGCTTCTGCGGATAAATTAAAATATTGGATGCCGGTTGATTGGTACAATGGAGGAATGGAACATGTTGTATTACATCTGCTGTATTCGCGTTTTTGGAATATATTTTTGCACGACTTAGGATTGGTTCCTTTTAGCGAACCTTATAAAAAACGCACTGCTCACGGTATGATTTTGGCTTCTGACGGTCAAAAAATGAGTAAAAGCAAAGGTAATGTTATCAATCCCGACGATGTGGTTAAAGAATTTGGTGCTGATGCTTTTCGTACTTATATTATGTTTATGGGTCCTTTTGACCAAGCTGCTGTTTGGGATACCAACGGTTTGATAGGCGTAAAAAGATTTTTGGAGCGCGTCTGGAATTTACAAGAAAAAATAATTCCCCCGCTTTCCAAAGAGCAAAAACTTAAAGATGATTTATCCAAAAAGGTTCATCAAACTTTGAAAAAAGTGGGAGAGGATATCGACAATATGCGTTTCAATACCGCCATTGCCAAGATGATGGAATTAAGTAACGAAATGAGCAAAAAACTTCAAATTTGTAAAGATGCTTATGAAATCTTGTTAAAAATACTATCTCCTTTTGCGCCGCACATGTGTGAAGAAATTTGGAATTCCATCGGAGGAAAAGAAATGTTGGCAAAAAGCGTTTGGCCGAAATATGACGAAGAATTGGCCAAAGAAAATAATTTGAGTTTGGTGATTCAAGTTAATGGTAAAGTTCGCGATACCATAGATTTTTCCACTAACGAAATTACGGAGGAAGATGCCAAAAATGCGGCATTGAGCAGTTTCAAAATTATCAAATGGTTGGAAGGAAAAGAGCCAAAAAAAGTGATTTATGTACCAGGAAAATTGGTGAATATCGTGGTTGAAAGTTGAAAGCCGAAAGTTATAAAGTTGTATGAGGAGGGTTAGAGATTTTTTTATTTCTATCATTGAGTCAAAAAACAAGACGCTACTGGCGTTTTGTTTTTGTTTTATTTTGAGTGTTGTTATTTGTTCAATTTTTTCTCCGCCTCGAAATTGGCTTTACACTTTTTATATAGCTTTGTTCATTGTCTTGTTTTTTGTAATTTTGTTTTTTGATAAAAAATTTTTACGTTTTTATTTGACAGTTATATTTTTCTTTATTTTTGGCGTTTGTCGAGTACTCTACTCTTTCCCGGAAGTAAAAGAAAATTTTATAGCTTATTATAACGGGGAAAAATACGAAATTTTAGGTATGATTACAGATGAACCGAATAAAAAAGTCGGTTATCGCGAATATGAGCTTTCCGTTATTTCTTTGAAAGACAAAAACGGTGTTGATAAAAAAGTTTCCGGTAAAGTCTTGTTTCGTTTTAAATCCTACCCCGAATATTTATACGGGGATGAATTGAATATATCTTGTTCTCTACAAACGCCGAAAAATTCCGAAAAGTTTAATTATCAAAAATTTTTAGCCGTCAAAAACATTTATTCCATTTGTTATCCGGATGAAATAAAAATTATGGCTCGTAACTCTGGAAATATTGTAATGACAAAAATCCTATCTTTTAAAAGACGAGTAGGTGATGTCGCTATGCGCCTATGGGGTGAACCACAGAGTACTTTGGCGGCCGGAATTTTGTATGGAGAACGCGGCGGTTTTGATGATGAACTCAAAGATAATTTTTCTCGAGCCGGTATCACCCATATTGTGGCTGTTTCCGGTTACAATATTACGATTATTGTTTGGATTTTGATGGGTTTTTTGATTTTTGTGGGTTTTTATCGACAACAAGCTTTTTGGGTTTGTTTATCTTTAATATTTTTATTTGTTATTTTTACCGGATCTTCGGCTTCCGCCGTTCGTGCCGGCTTGATGGGAGTATTGTTATTGTTTGCTCAATTGTTGGGTCGAAAGAGTGGAGCTTTTCGTTTATTAGTTTACGCAGCCGCTTTATTGGCTTTTTTTAATCCTTTAATTTTGGTTTGGGACGTCGGTTTTCAACTGTCTTTTTTGGCTACCGTCGGACTGCTTTATTTGACACCTTTGTTGGAATCAAAAATTATTAGTGATCGTTTAAAAATTTATCAAGCAACTATTTTAAAAAATTATTTACTCCCCACACTAGCGGCGACGATTTTTACTTTCCCGCTTATTTCATATAGTTTTGGTTATTTTTCCATTCTCTCGATTTTAGCCAATCTTTTTGTGATTTGGCTTATACCGATTTTGATGTTGATGAGTTTTATCTCTATCATTATAACGTTTATTTTTTATCCGTTAGGACAAGTTTTCGCGTGGATTACCGAATTGGGATTAAGTTATGTTATAATGATAGGAGACAATATCGGCGGTTGGAGTTTTTCGGCGGTGAATTGGCAAATATCGCTTTTGGTTTGCTTAGGATGTTATATCGGACTTTTTTGGCTTATTTTAGATAAAAAAATCAATTTTAAACTATGAAAAAAATTAAAATACTTGATTCGGCCGAGGGTTATGATTTGGCGGC
>CAYWMO010000081.1:0-3427 GCA_964459625.1 uncultured Gammaproteobacteria bacterium
CGCGAACCAAAACGGTTATCAATAATATAACCACACCAATATCATGTCCGGGAATAATATTGTAAAGAAAAACAAAAATATTTAAAATGGGCTGATATAAAATAACGTGAAAAAGAGTTGAAAACATAAATCCAAAATTATTTAATTTTTAATTAATATTTAATATTAAATATCCTGAATTTTATTCTTCGATTTTTTCTTCCTTTTCTTCAATTATTTCTTCACTGCCGACTTCTTGGTTTCCGCCTTCATCTTTCACATTTATAGTCCAACCGGTTAATCGCGAAGCCAAACGAACATTTTGACCGTTCTTTCCAATGGCCAAAGAAAACTGGTCGCTGGGAACGGAAACTTCGGCGGTTTTTTCTTCTTCATTAAGTTTAACCGCACTGATTTTAGCCGGAGCCATGGCGTTCATAATATAAACGGTAGCGTCATCATTATATTTAATAACATCTATTTTTTCTCCGTTTAATTCTTCGATGATGGTATTAATACGTCCGCCGCGTTGGCCAATACAAGAACCTATCGGATCAATAGAATTATCATCGGTTGATACCGCAACTTTACTGCGATAACCAGCGTCTCTGGCCAATCCTCTGATTTCCACCGAGCCATCGGCAATCTCCGGAATTTCTTGACGAAAAATTTCACGTACCAAATTTTCATGACTGCGAGATAATACAATCTCCGGGCCTCGAACGTTCATCGCCACCGCCACCACATAAAACTTCATTTTTGTTCCCGGACGATAATGTTCGTTACGGACTTGTTCTTCAAGTAACATAATACCGGTTACTTTACCCAAATCTACCAATACTTTTCTGGATTCCACTCGTTGAATTGTGCCAATAATAATTTTACCTTCTTGATCTTTAAAATCTCCAAAAACCATATTCCTTTCAGCTTCACGGATTTTTTGAATAATAACCTGTTTTGCTGTTTGGGCCGCCATACGACCGAATTCGTGCGGAATTTCCAAAGAAATTTCCAACACATCTCCGATTTTGGCTTTTTTGTCGTGTTCTTTGGCTTCTTTCAACATTATTTCCGTCTTAGGATTAAAACGCGGCAAATCCGCTATTTCTTCTTCAGTGAGTTCACGATTTTCCTCACGAGCTTTTTCGCGTCTGGCAAAAAGTTCTTCTTGGGCTTTCTCCAAAATTTCTTCGTCAATATCTTCAACTACAGTTTTTACATCCCACATTTCCACGGAAGCTGTTTCCGGATCAAATTTTACTTTGATATTTTGTTGTTTATTACCAAAATCCTTACGATAAGCGGCGGCCAAAGCGGCTTCAATAGTTTCCATAACCACTTCAAAAGAAAGATTTTTTTCTTCACAAAGAGCTTGGATGGCTTTTACTATTTCCGATGACATATGTTAAATAGATTAAAAAAATTAATAAATTTAAAATTTAGTATAAAAAAAGCAACATTGTATTCAATGTGCTTACATATATTATGATAACACATTTTTATTTTTGTGTCAAACCCGAAACCTTATTAATCTTTTCGTATTTTACTCTTTTGAATTAACGAGGTTTACCTTGCCGCTCGGTGTTTTGCCTGTAATTACCACTTTATCCCCTACTGACAAAAATTTATACAATTTTTCCGCATTATTGTAAGCTATATTCACACAACCATGACTCATGGGCTTAATTCCAAATTGATTGTGCCAATAAGCTCCATGCAAATAAAAACTTTTTTTGAATTCCAAATTCCACTTGGTATTTGGATAACTGTAATTTCTTCCGGCATAATTAACCGTGAGACGCTTGCGTAAAATCTTAAATTCTCCATTTGGCGTATCCAACCCTATCACACCCGTGGAAACAGGCGCTTGTCCAATCTTAATTTCGTTTAAATACCAGCTCATTTGTTGAGTATTTTTATCAACTTCTACATGTCGCGATAAACTCCTATCAGCTTTTCCTTTGAGTGGATTATATCCGTTTTCCACTTCCAAACCGTCGGAATAAGTATCCTCGTCAGTGTCTTTGTTTTGTAAATCAGTGCCAAGTTGCAATTCCAAACTGTCGGACAAACCGTCGGAATCGGAATCGACAACAGTAGCCGCATATAACGGCAGTGGGAATATACAAACTAAAGCAATAATTAAGAATCGCCACATATCAATCTAAAATCAAAAATCTAAAATCTGAAATTATTTTACTATTATATCACCTTTTTGATCGGTTCTCAAAAACTCTATTCCTAACCTTTGCAATCTTTTCAAAATTCGCAAACCGGGATGACCGTATTTGTTTTTACCCACGGAAATAATCGCTTGTTTCGGAAAAACAGCTTTAAGAAAATTTTCCGTACTGCTGCCATCGCTACCATGGTGTCCTATTTTGAGATAATCGCTTTGCAGTTCCGGACAGTTTGTTTTGTCAATAAAACAATATTTTTGTAAAATCTTTTCTTCGGTTTCAGCTTCCAGATCACCGGTAAAAAATATCGTGGTAGTATTGTAAAAAAATTTGAAGACCAATGATTTGTCATTGTCACCGGTTTTGTCCGTCGCAAACTCCTGATCCGGATTATAAAATTTTAATCTGGCGCCGTTTAAAAAATATTCGTAAGGAGCCGCAACCGTAAAAACATTCGCCTTTTCACGTGTCAAATATTCTTGCCAACTTAAAAAAGTTGGGTCTTTATCTTTTATCGCGCCATTAATAAAAATATTTTTAACATCATACCTGCGCAATACATCTATACATCCGCCATAATGATCTAAATCAGGATGAGTTACCAATAAATAATCTATTTGTCTATCAAAAAAATCAAACTGTTCGTTCAACTTACGCAAAATCTTTTGATCCGGACCGCAATCTATTAAAATTTTGGGGCCGTTCTTCAAAAATATCAAAGTGGAATCTCCTTGTCCGACATCCAAAAAAACCGCCTTAAATTGTGGCGGAGATAAAAACTTAACATACAACCACAAAACTAAAAAACAAACAATCAAGGCTAGAAATATAATTTTTGTTTTAGAAGACACGGTTTTAAATTTATTACTTCTTCGCTAAAATTATTTGGTTTATCCAAACTTCCCGTTCAAAAATCATCTCTTCTTTTTCCACAGAAAAAGCCAGCTCACTGAGAATTTCTCGAATTTTCTCCGGTCGATGATAATAGGATTTGATTTGAATATCTCCTTCTTTAGTTTTAACAATCGGCGGGTCTTTTTGGTTTATGTTGGTAACCAAGAACAAACCACCCGGTTTTAAAACACGATAAACTTCATCAAAAAATCTGACTGGGTCTTTCAAATGCACCACCAAAAAAGCGGCCGTAACTATATCAAAAATATTTTCTTCAAACGGCAAATTTTCAGCATCGCCGACAACGGTTTTAATTTTGGAATTTTTCTTTTTCAAAACTTCCAAAATTTTCTCCGAAATATCCAACGCCACCA
>CAYWMO010000082.1:0-3407 GCA_964459625.1 uncultured Gammaproteobacteria bacterium
CATCTACATTATCTAGCCAAAAACGTTTTAAAAACAAAAACCGTCATCATCGGTATATCTCCGGCTTCTCTGGAAACAGCCGAACTTTTGTGTAATGAACCGGAACGCGGATATGAATTGTGTGGATTTGTGGAAAGTGACCCGGACAAAAAACTTTCTTCCGAACTTTCCGTTTATCCTATTTTTTCTTCTTTGTCGGCTTTGAAAGAAAAATTTACAAAAATCAATCTTATTGTTTTTTGTCCGGAAAACATCAAAGCTGAAAATTTAGCCGCTGAAATTTATACCGAATTTTTTTCCGGTGTCGTAATCTCCAATCTTTCCGATTTCTATGAAAAACTTTTCGGACGACTGCCGCCTTTTGTATTTTCTCAAACTTGGTTTTTAAATAACTTACCGGAACAAGAAAAAAAGATTTATGATCGCGTAAAAATAATTTTGGATTATATTGCCGCGGTTTTTATGGGTTTTTTCTTTATTGTTACATTCCCCATTGTCGCCTTACTTGTCAAAACAACCTCTCCGGGGCCTTTATTCTTTATTCAAAACAGAACCGGTATATTCGGTCGATCTTTCAAAATGTATAAGTATCGCACTATGCGCGCGTTAAATTCCGACGGTAGCGCCGAAACTCACGGTCCGCAATACGCGCAAAAACAAGATGTTCGCATTACGGCAATCGGTAAATTTTTACGCGCCACTCGTATAGATGAGATTCCGCAATTTATCAATATTTTAAAAAACGAAATGTCACTTATCGGTCCGCGCCCAGAAAGACCGGAATTTGTGGAGGAACTCACTCGCGCTCTTCCTTATTATCGCTTACGACATCTCACCAAGCCCGGACTTACAGGCTGGGCACAATTGCATAATTCTTATTACGGAAGTATTGAAGAAAATCTCAAAAAATTGGAATACGATTTATACTACATCAAACACCGCTCTCCGGCTTTAGATATTATGATCATACTCAAAACCGTGGCTGTAGTGCTAAAAATGATGGGGAGATAAAAAAAGACTGGCTATAATGCCAGTCTGATATTTTGCGTTTCTCTATTTATCTTTTTCTCCAAGTGTGAGAAAATTCTTTGTTTACTTTTTCCACAATATCTCTTCTTTTTTTCCTCTTCTTCATCACATCCAACAACAGGACATTTTCTCCAGCTTCCGCAAGACGAGTCATCAAACTCTTTTCCTTTTCAAGATTTACTTTTGTTTTTTTAAAACAAGCATTGAGTTGCGCATCTGTGTATCTTCTTCCACCCATTTTCCAATCTCCTTTTCAAATATTGATAAATAAATAATTTTTAATGAACGCTAAAATAAACTACTATATTTTAAGAGATTTGTCAATAAAAAAGACCGGCTACTATACCGGTCGTCCTGTTTATTTATTCCAAGGCTTAAATGTAAGCCTTAGATCTTTCAATTCAATCATATCCTTTTCTTGTACAAACATACAAGTTGTGCAAAAAACAGGAACCATTATATCAAATTTTTCATTCTTTTTCATCTCCAATTCATGTCCGGCATACAACCAGAGCCCCTGTTGCTTAGTTATATCATGGATATGATATAAACGATAAGAATTGATATAACTTATTTTAATAATTACCATCTCACCGATTTTATACTTCGGTTCATCGATTTCACGCTTCGGTTTTCCTCTTTTTTTTAAAAAGATAAAAACCAAAATAATACTTACTAGTATAACTATCACAATCGCCATTTTCAACAAACTCATTGACCACCTCCTGTTATTCTTCAAAATTTTCCTTTTCTCCATGTCAAATTGACTTTCTCAACAATTTCTCTTTTCTCTTTTCTTCTTTCAAGCAATACGCACAAAAGCAAGCTACAAAAAAGAATATTCTTTCCGGCTTCCGCAAGACGCATCATGAATCTCTTCTCCTTTTCAAGCTTTTCTTTTGTTTTTTTAAAACAAGCATTGAGTTGATCATCCGTGTATCTTCCTTCAAGCATTTTTCCAATCTCCTTTTAAAATATTAATAAACAAATAATTTTTAATGAACATTATAATAAACTACTTCATTTTATACCTTTTGTCAATCTAATCTTTACAAAAATATTTTTTTATGCTTGAATAAACACAGTACATCAACTTTTAAACGGAGGATAATCATGCACGGATATGTACCTAAGCACATCAAAAAAGGTGGTAAAGTTATTTACCAAGAAAAAGAAGTCATCGTAAAAAGTTGGTATTTTACCTGTCCTTGTGCAATAGGTAATACAAACCACCACCCCAGCGATGATCTTTTGATGCTTAGAATCAAAGATATCGGGGACGTTCCTGAAAAGGATGTCAAACCAGTGGAAAAAAAGAAAAAACACTAATTGTTTTTTCGTTCTTCAACAAGCTCTCACTACTCTGGTCGAGGGCTTTTTTATTTAAATTTATTCTGGAGCTGTCCGCACGCTGCCGCGATATCTTGTCCTTGTGACAAACGAATGGTTACCGTAAATCCGCTTTCCATCAATTTCTTCTGCCATTTTTTTAAAATTTCCATATCAGAGCCAACAAATATTCCCGTGGTGTCGTTGTACGGAATCAAATTTATTCTTACCCGACCGAGCTTACTCGCCAATTTGATCAGAGCTTTGAGATTTCTATCATCATCGTTTACTCCAAAAAGAAATGTATATTCCAAACCGATAAATTGCGTACGTGAAGTATATTTGGCATGATATTGTTTGGACCAATCAATCAAAAAATCAAAAAAATTATCTGTATGACTTGGCATGATTTTTTTTCTGATTTCGCCAATTGCACTATGAAGTGAAAGTGCAAAACGAACCGGAGGAAAATCTTTGTCTTCAATCATCTTTTTCATCCCCGGGATTATCCCGCATGTAGACATGGTAATTTTACTTTGTCCGATACTGCCGTATTTTATAAATAAATTCAACGCTTCTTTGACATTGTCATAATTGAGCAATGGTTCGCCTTGCCCCATGAGAACAATATTATCCACTTCTCCCCCGCCATTATCAAATAAATATTTTTGCCAAAAACGAAATTGATCCACCAATTCATCCACGGTCAAATTGCGTTTGAATCCCATTTTACCGGTAGCGCAAAAAGCGCAACCCATACCACAACCGACTTGAGTGGATAAACAAATCGTATTACGAAAATCGTCTTCACGAGTTTCTCGTTTGTTGATTCTTCCCATCAATACGGTTTCTATAGTTAATCCATCGGACAATTCAAGTAAAGCTTTTTGCGTATTATCAGATTTACTTTTTTGCAATAAAATTTGCTTTACGGAAAGCCAGGGAAAATCTTTTATTTTTTCTTGCAAATCTTTGGATAAAGTGGTTATTTTTTCATAAGAATCCAAACGCGGATCAAATTTACCTTGCCAGATTTGATCTTGTTTGTA
>CAYWMO010000083.1:0-3406 GCA_964459625.1 uncultured Gammaproteobacteria bacterium
AGCCCGTAGGGGAATCGAACCCCTCTTATTGCCTTGAGAAGGCGGTGTCCTAACCGATAGACGAACGGGCCATAAAACCAACCGATAATATAATAAAAAAAATAAAAAAAGTCAATCCTCCAAAATTGACGGATTGACTTAAAATTTTTGTTTATTTCTTCATCCAATGTTCTTCTTGTCTAACCAATAATTCCCCCGCTTTTTCCGGCTCGGCCATCACTTCTTTTACTATTTTTTCCATTCGTAATCCTTGCGAACCTTTTACTAAAATTACATCTCCTTTTTCCATTTTGTTTTGTAAAAATTTTCCCGCAGAAATACTGTCGTCAAATACGACAATTTTATTTTCATCCATCCCCGCTTCTTTGGCAGCCACGGCGGTATATTTTTTACCAGCATCTCCCACGGTAATCAAAAAATCAATTCCTACTTCCGCCGCGCGAAAACCTATTTCTCTATGAGCCGTTTCTGTATCCGCGCCAAGTTCCAACATGTCTCCCAAAACCGCGATTCTTTTTCCTTGGCTGTGCGGAGTAATCTTACCAACCGCATTCAACGCGCTACGCACCGCCTCGGGACTGGAGTTATAAGTATCGTCAATGAGTAGGGTTTGTTTGATTCCGGGAATAATACGCATATGTCCGGCGAGCGGTTTAATATTGCGCAAAGCCAAAGCGCCTTCCACCAAATTGATTCCGAAGATATTTCCTACCGCCAAACCGGCCAACGCCGCAGGAATAAACTGTTCAGCCATAAATCCTGGTAAAAAAACCGGCACGATATTACCTCGGAAAGAAACTTTAAAATTTAAGCCGGTCGGCCAATTTGTTTTTTCATCCACAATAACATTGATGTCGGTAGCTTGAAAATCCGCTCCGTCTTTGAAACCATAAGTAAAAGTTTCCGCGTTTGTTTTGGCGCTTTGCATCACCATTTCATTGTCAAAATTTATCACTGCAAAACCATCATCCTTGAGATGAGAAATTATCAAACGTTTTTCTTGAGCGATTTTTTTTACGGTCTTAAAAAATTCAATATGCGCATTACCTATAAAAGTTAACACTCCGACTTTGCACGGAGCAATATCAACAAGATAAGCAATATCCCCCGGTTTATCTGCCCCCATTTCCAAAACCAAAATATCGGGATAGTTGATATCCCGGACAAAACGTAAAGTAAGTGCTTTTAAAAAAACCTTGAACCAACCGAAAATATCCTTACCCGGAGTTTTTTCCACACCGATGACGGTAAGAGGCAACCCTATCTCGTTATTATAATTTTTTTTATTGGAACGCACATTAAATTTATTGCTCAATACCGCGGTTATCGCTTCTTTGGCAGAAGTTTTTCCGATAGAACCGGTAATACCAACAATATCAGGATTGTATTTTTTGATAATCTTTTTCGCGCAACGACGAAGCAACATCTGCAAAATATTTTTTAACATAATAAAAAATTTAAAGATTGAAAAATTTAAAGATTTAAAGATTAATCGTTCAATCTTGCAATCTTTCAATCTTTTAATTATTTTAATTATTTTATCTCTCTTCTTCCACTCCGTAATAATTCATGGTAAATTTCGCTATTTCGCGAAAAGTCGGACCAGCCGTACCTTCAGCCCAAAGACGCTGTGGTTTTTCATATTTTATTACCATCACCACTTTCGGATTTTTGGCCGGAACAAATCCAACAAAAGTATGATTGGTCTCACCTGTTTCACTGTAACCTTTAGGTCCAGGGATTTGAGCCGTGCCGGTTTTTCCGGCAACAAAATAATGTTCTAATCGAATGGTGTTAGTATAAGTTTTTTCCACCACCGAAGTCAACATAGCTGACAATAATTTCGAAGCGCGAGAGGAGATGACTTGATTGATAATTTTCGATTCGACATTTTCCGTTTTTCCATCACTTCTTTTAATTTGATCAACAATGCGAGGTTGAATCAATTTTCCTCCGTTGGCTATAGCACTATAAGCCGCTGCCAATTGAATCGGGGTAACAGTAATACCTTGACCGAAAGACGCCTGCGCCGGCCCTATTTGCGATTTTTTTTCGATATTACTCAAATTACCGGCTGTTTCTTTGTCCAATTCCACTCCGGTCTTTGCGCCAAAACCATACTTTTTTACATATTCCAACATTTTTTCCTGACCGTTTTTTTCCGCCAACCACATCATACCGGTATTGACGGAATTTTCCAAAACATTGGTCATAGTGATAGTGCCATAACACTTTTTCATGGCGTTGCGAATCGTATACGGACCATATTTCATTTCACAAGGATCGTTAAACCATGTATCGGGATTTACCAATTGTAAATCCAAACCCATGCTCATCACTATTGGTTTAAAAACCGAACCGGGTTCATAAGGAGTAAAAATAGTTTCATTATTATAATTTTTTATATTATCAACTTTACCATAATTGTTAGGATCAAATCCCGGCAAAGAACACATAGCCAAAATAGCCCCGGATTCAGGATCCATCATCACCAAAGCCGCAGATTGAGCTTTGTATTCTTCCATCCCCTTTTTCAAAGTTTCACAAGCTTTGTATTGTAAAGCTCTGTCTATAGTAAGCACCAAACTGTCTCCGTCTTTAGCCTCAATAGTTGTCATATCTGCAAGTGTTATCCAGCTGCCACGAGCTCCGCGTTCACCAAATAAATAACCGCTTTTGCCGGCTAAAACATTATTCCAATACCCTTCCGCTCCATAATTTCCTTGCATATTACCGTCGGAGTCCATATTACAAAAACCGAGTATTGATCCGCCCAAATCGTTTTCCGGATAAAATCTATATTCTTCGGCAGAACTGTAAATACCTTTTAATCCGGCTTCGCGAATTTTAACAACTACTTCCTCGGGGATTTTTCGCGCCAGTGATTCAAAAGGATCGCCTTCTTTCGTCAATTTTGCTCGTATCGCTTCTCTTTTTTCAATATCCAATTGCAAAAGTTCGGTTAATTTTTCCGTCGTACTGTTAACTTCATTTTTTTCTATTTCTTTGGGAACAGCATAAATCTGGTAATATTGTCGATTGATAGCCACTGGATAATTTTCTCCCGTGCGCGAATCTTGAAAATAAATCTGACCGCGTTTGGGATGAATTTTTTGATAAATTTCATGTGTACTCATCGCCAATGTCTGATAATAATCATGTTGAAAAACTTGCAAATAAAAAAGCTTACCGATAAGTAAAATCAGAGCCGTTATAAAAAATCCGGCTATTAATCTCAGTTCAACCGAATTGTCGCTATCGCGGTTAAACATAACAAATATTACAATATTAAAAGATTGCAAAATTGCAAGATTAATAACTTTCCAAACAATCTTTCAATCTTTAAATATAGTAATCTTGAAATTTTAACTTATTCCTTTTGCTTTTCTTTTGGCCTCATCAATAT
>CAYWMO010000084.1:0-3299 GCA_964459625.1 uncultured Gammaproteobacteria bacterium
AAAGCTACCATGTGTTTTACTGTATTGTCAGACATAATTAATAAACTCAAAACTCAAATATCAAAAGCCAAAACTATACGGACTTTTGATATTTATATTATATCACAAGGTAGCACTAAACAAAACCCCACCTTCAATAATGAAGGTGGGGTTGATATTTTTTAATTATAATTACCAAAGTTTTTTAGTTCTTTGCCATTGTTCTACCAATGCCAAAAGCGGTGAAGCGATAAAAATTGAAGAATAGGCTCCGGAAGCAACACCTATAAGCAAAGCTAACACAAAATTGTGTATAGTCGGTCCGCCAAAGAAAAATAGAGCAAACAAAGGTAGTAAGGTAGTCAAAGTAGTATTTATGGAACGAGCAAAAGTCTGATTCAAACCGTCATTTACAACTTCGGCAAAACTGCGATTACCACGATGAATAAGATTCTCTCTTACCCTATCATAAACTACGATAGTGTCATTGATAGAGTAGCCTAAAACAGTTAACAACGCTACCACAAAAGCAACATCAACTTCAACCCCTTTGAAACGTCCAAGTATGGCAAATACTCCCATTACCAAAAGTAAATCGTGTAATACGGCTACCAATGCCAAAGCGCCGTATTTCCAACTTTTTACCGGTTGAGAAACTTTACGGAAAGCGTAAGCGACATATAATATAACCCCCAAAGAAACAAAGATTATTGCCAAAATCGCTCTTTCTCGTAACTGTTTACTAACAGAAGCTCCTATGGTTTCAAATCTTTGTTCTATCAAACCGTTGTCTTTACTTACTTCTTGGATTTTTTTCAAGACCTGCTGATGTTTTTCTTCGTTCAAAAAAGAAGTGCGAATGATCAAATTATTGTCTTCAGCTTTTTGAACCGAGGTATTATTGATTCCGTTTTCTTCAAAAATTTTGACTACAACTTCCGGAGACGGACGTTCTTGGCTAAATTCCACTTCCATCAAAGAACCGCCGGTAAAATCAATCCCTGGACGCAAACCCCAGACAAAAATAAACGCCAAAGCAACTATAGATACGGCCAAGCCGATACTGATCCAAAGTTTGGAATATTTGATAAATTGAATATTCATAGAAGTTTATTTCTTAATTTCGTTAATAACTTCGCTTTGGTTTTTGTTAAAACCTAAAAAGAAAATATTACCTTCCGGTTTGAACCAAGCGAAAGAAAAACGACATAATATTCTGGTAATAGTAACGGCTGTAAACATGGAAACCAAAACACCAATAGCCAAAGTCACGGCAAAACCTTGTACAAAACCAGTACCGAGCCAAATCAAGAATACACAACTGATAAGAGTGGTGATATTACTATCACGAATGGAACTCCAGGCGCGGATAAACGCTTCTTCCATGGCGGTAGTCAAAGTTTTTTTGTTTTTTAATTCTTCTTTGAGACGTTCAAAAACCAATACATTAGCATCAACAGCCATACCTACGGAAAGAATAAAGCCGGCAATACCGGAAAGAGTCAATGTTACACCCAAAAGTTTAAATAATGACAAAGTAACAGCTCCGTAAATAATCAAAGAGAAAACCGATACCACACCCGGCCAGCGATAGTACACGATCATAAACAAAATTATCAATAACAATCCCACTAAACCGGCTTTAAAACTGGAATCTAAAGAATCAGCGCCCAAAGTGGCATCAACTTTTTGTTGAGAAATCAACTCCACCGGAACAGGCAAAGCACCGGAATTTAATCTTTGAGCCAATAAACGAGCTTCCTCCCAAGTAAATTCCCCGCTTATCACCGCATTGCCATCTTTGATAGGTTCATTAACGGTTGGAACACTAATCGGTTGTCCATCCAAGAAAATAGCCACCGGTTTACCAACATTGCGAGTGGTTAAATCACCAAATAATTTTGCACCATCGGTATCAAACTGCAAACTGACTTGAACTTGTCCGGTGCGGGAATCAGAAACCACTTCAGCTCTCTTTAATTGTTTTCCGGAAAGTCCTGTGTCTTTCCATTCATCCGCCGGAGGAACAAAATCGGTTTTGTCTTTGGTGTTAACAAAGATTCTGGCAATTTCATATTCTTTCGGAGTTTTTTCATCTTTTTTATAAATCAAATGATAACCAAACGGAGTTTCCACCACATCGGATATTTGTCCTTTTTGCATGGAAAAAACCGCATTTTCAAAATCCGGAACCATATCTCCTTTACTAAACCAACCCAAATCTCCGCCTCGATCGGCAGCTCCCGGTTCGGTGGAATATTGTTTTACCAAATCCGCAAATCCGGAAACAGTGGCTTGTTTTTTGATTTCTTGAATTTTTTTCAAAGCATCCTCTTTGGTCGGATAATTTTGACTGTCACAATTGGCGGCTCCGACATAACAAATCAAAAGATGAGCGGCGCTAACTTGAATATTTCCGTCTTTTTCGGAAATCTTTTTGATAATATTGTAACCGTCAGTGCTTTTTATAACTTTACTGGTAACACCGATTTTATTAGTTTTGGCCCAAGCGTAAATTTCCGGTTGAGCGTCTTCAGTGATAAAACCAATATTACCGCTATTGCTTTTTGATTCCAAATCCTCACTGTAGCGATTTACCGCTTCCACAAAAGTTATTTTTCGCAAATCAGTTAAAGCCTGGTTAATCTTTTTTTCCGCAGTCTTGTTATATTCGTTCATTTGTTTGGTTTCATCCGCGGTCATTTCTCTTTGTCCTTCAGTATTTTGTTCTTTAAACGCCAAAACTGGAGTTTCACCGATCATTTTGATGGCTTGATTAACATCTGTCACACCTGGTAATTCCACAATCACGCGATATTCTTCACCGACTCTGGTGGTTTGTACCAAAGGTTCGGCCACACCCAACCCTCCACGAACACGTCTTTCAATGACATCACGTACACCCTCGACAGAACCGGCCTTATCTTTTTCTGCGATATTGGAAGTGTCAGCTTGATAAATCAAGTGTGCTCCACCGCGTAAATCCAAACCGAGATTAAATCCGTTATCCGGCAAAAGCGGCATGCCAATATTCAACTTATCATTTACAAATTTAAAACCACCGTTGACAATGCTCGGAAAAATTATCACGAGACAAAGCAACAATAAAGCAAACGAACCGGCCACCCTCCAATAAATTTGGGTTCGCGTAAACTTCTTGGGAGCAAGATTGCTAGCCATAAATTAAATAATTAAATAAATACTATTGTTAATTTAGCCAAATTTTACCCTTTTTTTTTATATTTGGCAAGGGGTTAGTCCACAATTTTTTTTTATCTAATATTAGGCAAAAAAATAACTTGGCAGTCCCTTGCTTAATT
>CAYWMO010000085.1:0-3291 GCA_964459625.1 uncultured Gammaproteobacteria bacterium
ATACGTTGTGAGAAAAAAAAAGAAAAAAGTTTTACCGGATTTCCGGGTATTTGCAAAAATGACTTGTGAAAATTGCAATCACGTTTTTCAATTAAATTTTGATCCGAGGAAAGATAAGGGAGGGAATTTGTTATCAAACACTATTTGTCCGAAATGTGGACAATACGCGCATTTTTCAAACTATTATCAGGCCAGCTTTGTTTATGTTTATTTTTGGATTACAGGGTATATCTTTTTGAGAGATTTAATAAAAGAGGGGAAGATAAAATTGTCTGACTTTCCGCTTTTATGATAGTGACTTGTCAAAAATGTAATGCGAGATATAACAATCAAACAGTGTCTTTTTGTCCACTATGCGCGGAGAAAGAAATGTACCATGGGGAAAAACAACAACAAAGGGAAGAACGGAAGATTGAGGCGATACGATTCGATCGGAAGTATGGAAAATTAAAATTTTATTTGGTGGGTTATTATTATCAAAAGAAAACCGGAGTGAATACTATTTCAAGATTGCTAAAAATATCACGTCGAGCGGTTATCTACGCGATAAACGTTCAAAAACGAACAGAGGTAAAGAGGTAAATTTGGCTAAACAAACTATAAAAACAATGTTTTTTGAGCAGGGATACTCCTGCTTTTTTATTTTGATAAAATGATAGTATGAGAGGGATTTTCCCGTATGAAAACAACTATGGGACGTCACAATCTTTTTTTATTCACGCGGTAAATAACACCGCTTTTTTGCGTATTATGACAAAACAAAACTCGGTGGAAAAAACACCAAAACAACCGGAAAAGAAGTTTATCACAAGCATGGAACTTAACAGTTTGAAGATCCGCAAGTCAATTGTGGATATGAAGAAACATGAAGCGTTTTTGTTGGAAGGTGAAATGCAAATGTATGTGTCCGGACTTTTGGCTAAATATGAAACGGATAATAAGAAAAGATATAACATTTCGATTGAAACCGGTGAGATAACAGAACAGAAAAGTGAAGAATAATATGCAAGACGAGAATTTGGAAGGCGATTGGAAAGTAGCACTTCCTTTGGTAATAATAGGACTATTGATATTTTGGCTAATATAAGCAAAGAAATATATTTTAATTTATGATATCACCGAACGGAACAATTGTTGTGGGCAAAAAGGGAAAAAGTGGGAGAAAAAAAGTGAAAGAAGAAATAATACGGGAAGCAAAAAAAAGAGTGTATCGTGAAGTTTTAGAAGAAATTTTGCCTGATAAACTTTTGGCTGAAAAACACCTTGAGCTTTTAACCGTACCAAGAAAATGTCGGACTTATATTAAAGGTGATTTGCAAACAGAGGTTGAAGAATTGGATAGTGTAGCAGTGAGTAAAGGTCTTGATATGGCCTATAAAATAAAAGGCGAGTATGCGCCGGAAAAAAGAGAAATATCCGGTGAAATATCAGTCAAAGAGATAACCGGTATGAAAATTATAAGTGAAGAACAACATGGAAATAGTATTCAAAACAAAGATTCCGCAACAAGTGGAAGCAGCGAAATATTGGATTGACGAGGAAACCGAGCAAATTCTTTATGGTGGTGCCAAAGGAGGCGGAAAAAGTTATCTCGGAGCGAGCTTGATATTTGGGGACGCCCTGATTTATCCGGAAACGCACTACTACATAGCCCGCCAAGAATTGACTGACTTGCGCAAATTCACAATCCCGACAATCTACGAAGTGTTCAAGAATTGGGGATTAAAGCTGGAAGATTACGCCAAATTTGACGGTCAATATAACGTTTTCAACCTATACAATGGTTCAAAAGTGTTCCTGATAGCGTGTAAAGAAATGCCTTCCGATCCGCTTTTTGAGCGTTTTGGCTCAATGCAAATGACACGTGGTTGGCTGGAAGAAGCCGGTGAGATAAGCGAAGCAGCTAAAAGCAACCTGTGGTTGGCAACCGGACGCTGGAAAAATGACGAATACAAGCTAAAAAAGAAGATGTTGTTGACAGCTAACCCGAAGAAAGGGTGGTTAAAACGAGAGTTTATTGACGCGGAGCCGTCACCAACAAAGAAGTTTATACAGGCCTTTGCGACTGATAATGTATATCTTCCGGGTGATTATATCGAAACACTCCGCAATGAAAAGGACGTGGTACGAAGACAAAGGTTGTTTGAAGGACGTTGGGACTACGAAGAAGATCAAGACAGTTTGGTGAATTACGACGCACTATCGGATACATTTTCAAACACAATAATCAAAGACAATAATAAATATTTAATAATCGACGTCGCAAGATTCGGCAATGACACCACGACTTTCAATTTTTGGGACGGATTGGAACTTTACAAAATTGAGCAATTTTACAAACAAGACACGCAAAACACGATTCAGAAGGCAAAAGACATGGCGTCAATCGAACAAATACCTTGGTCGCACATCATGGTTGACGAGGACGGTATAGGAGGTGCTGTGGTGGACGGTATGCCCGGGGTAAAGGGATTTATAGCCAATTCTTCACCACTACCAACAAGAACCGCTGTAAACTCAAAAATACGCTATCTAAATGATTTTGTACCAAAGACGAACTTTC
The DNA here is from genome assembly GCA_964459625.1 of uncultured Gammaproteobacteria bacterium. Lineage (GTDB taxonomy): Bacteria > Patescibacteriota > Patescibacteriia > Magasanikbacterales > GWA2-37-8 > JAKLGL01. The sequence goes on from CAYWMO010000085.1 coordinate 2,564, forward strand.
AAAACTTAAAAACACAATGCGCGTTCAAATTGGCTCAAATGATAAACGAACACAAAATTGCTTTCCGGGTTCCGGAATATCGCGACAAAATAATGGAAGAACTTACGGGTTTACTCCGACATAAAAATGCTGACGCCGACGGAAAATTACAAATAAAACCGAAAGACGAAGTCAAAGAAACGTTGGGAAGAAGTCCGGATATTGGTGATCCAATCATATACCGCATGTGGTTTGAATTAAAAAAAGACGCGCTGGCTGAAGAAGACCCGGTACAGGAGGTCATTATAGCGCAAAGACAAGAACAATTTAATCGCAACAAAGCGAATTTTATAAATAATAGTTGTAAATAAAACAATACTATGTCCAAAACATCTTGGATTCTAACCTTGGCAATATTGCTTGCCTTGGCTTTCGGTGGCTTTATCGGTTACGTTGCGCAAAATAAAGCGCAAATTTATGGTGGCGTTCCTATTGCGAACGAATACCGCTCTACTCGCGTTGCTTTTGACGCGTTGGCAACAACCTCTCCGGTTGCTTCGTCAATAAAAACGTTTGGCTCTGTGATAATCACAAGCTCCACTCCGGCTTTGACTTTTTATGATTGGGACGGGGTATCAACAACCGTATCCACCACAATTGCGGTGTTGAAAAACGGAATCAGTGAAGGCACTTATGCTTTTGACCGTGCTTTAATCAATGGTCTTTACTACGCAATCGCCGTGACCAAT
>CAYWMO010000086.1:0-3264 GCA_964459625.1 uncultured Gammaproteobacteria bacterium
ATTACTGTTGATGAGCGATCTGCTCTTATTTAGGTTGTCCAATTGTTGATTCAGATTGTAATAAAAAATTAGTAAAAAACACAAAAATACGAATAAAATCTGGAAAGAGTGAACAAAAAAGTTCTTTACCAAATTTATTCTGGTAAGAATTTTTAATTCTTTTTTCTTCATCAAAGGTAGAAGATTTAGGTTTAGTATCATCATATTTTTAATGTTTGGAAGTTCTAGGTTCTTCGGCGGCGCGTAATCCGAGCCCTATGGCCGAGGCGTAAGAGAGTAATTCGTTACGATCTCTGCCTATCAATTTTTCGTTATAAATATTTTTCCAAGCATTGCCGGGGTATGCGCCAACTTCCAATTTTTTGGTAATTATTTTTTCCAGATTTTTTAAAGCGGAAACTCCCCCTGACATGGTAATATGAGTGACCGGATTAGGTTCGGGGAAATGATTGCGATAATAAGCGATAGTTTTGGAAATATCTGACAAAAGTTGTTCGGTTATTTCGCTTACCGTTTTTAGATAGAGCGGATATGCCGGATCATAGGTTAACCCGTTTTTATTTTTTAAATTTTCAGCGGTAGGGCGGTCTATTTTTAGAGACTGCATCAAAGCCGTATCGATAAGATCTCCGGAAAAATTGATCATTTGACTAAATTGGATACTGCCTTTATCGTAAATTATTATGGTTGAACGAGAAGCTCCGAGATCAAGAATCGCTCTGGCTTCGCCCATATAAGTTTTATTGCAAGTTATCATGGCTCGCGCAATGGAGAGATCTTCCAATTCCGTGGCTATCGGATTAAGACCGATACTGTCCAAAATATTCATATAAGAATCAACGATTGTTTTTGGTGCGGCTCCGAGAAGTACTTTGGAAGTTAATGCTCCATCTTCGTTTTTGTTTATAATTTGCCAATCTAAATAAGTTTCTTTGATATCGAAAGGAACATGTTTTACAGCTTCCAATTTTACATCTTCTTCGGTCAATTGTAGGGGAGGGGTTTTGATTTCTATTAGTTTTAGAAAAGTTTTTGTCACCGGCAAATCAAAAACGACCCAAGGCGAAGTTATTTTCTTGAATTCCGTTCCCTCATAGCCTAACAAATGTAATATTTTTTGTTTGACGGCTTCGGCTTGCAAAATTTCTCCCTGAGCTATACAGCCGGGAAGCAATTCAACTTTACGCAAGTGCTTGAGTTCGTAAGTAGCGCGTCCGTGCAGGTTAAATTTTTTGAGAATTTGTACCAGTTTAATGGAAGAATCTCCAAAATCTAGTCCAAAAGCTCCGTAAAAAGGATTATTTATAAGCAACATATTTTAAATACTTTGAGCCAAAGAATACATCGGCATAATAACAGCTACGGCTATGCCGGCCACGCCTAAACCGAGGGCTAAAATAATAACCGGTTCTATTATAGAAGTAAAATTATTCATGGTTTCACTGACTTCGCTGTTGTAATATTCGGAAAGCTCATTAAGCATTTTTTCTGTATTGCCGGTTTGTTCGCCGACCATGATCATTTCCGTAACCATGGGAGGAAAAATTTCCGGATGACGAGTCAAAACTTCTGAAAGACTGATACCTTTTTTCAAAGATTCGGAAGCTTCTTTCAGCTTTTCTTTATAAATAACATTACCCAAAACATCAGAGGAAATTTTTACCGCTTCAATTATCGGAATTGTACTTTTGAGCAAAGAACAAAGCGTCAAGGTAAAATTGGCCAGGTTTATTTTTTTAACAATACTTCCGGCAATGGGTAATTTAAGACGCAAAGAATGCATTGCTTTTTTGAAAGGAGCGGCTTTCATCGCTTGAAAATAGCCGTAAATTATCAGAGCCATAACTATCAATACCCAGTACCAATTGTTTTGCATGAATTTGGTGATAAACATCAAAGCGCGAGTGGGTAAAGGTAAAGTAGCGTTGGTTTCTTCAAACATCACCAAAATTTTCGGGAATATATATAGTACGACGAAAAAAGCTATGCCTACCATGGCGGAAAGAATAACCGAAGGATAAATCATGGCACCTTTAACCTTGGACATAAGTTCGTGTGATTTTTTCATCTGAGCGGAAACTTCGGTTAAAGCTTCTTCCAGTTTTCCGGCGATTTCTCCGGCTGCTATCATACTGACATAAACGGGCGGAAAAACTTTCGGATATTTGCCCAAAGCGACACTCAATTGTTGTCCTTTTTCCACTTCGGCTTTTATTTCGGCGATAATCAATTTAAGTTTTTTGTTTTCGGTTTCTTCGCTCAAAATTTTAAGCGAAGTTATAATGGACAAACCGGCTTTGGTCATGATTTGCAAATGATGGACAAACATCATTTTTTCAACAAAAGAAACCCCGGTTAAATATTGAGAAACAAATTTGTTTAGTTTGATTTCAAAAGGAGAAAGTTTTTTACCCTCCATACAAAATTATTTTAAAATTACAAAATTAAAAATATTTTTATTCTTTGGTAACACGGAGAATTTCAGCAATGGTGGTAACACCCATTTTGGCTTTTATCAAACCGTCTTCACTCATGGTAATCATTCCGTTTTTTCTAGCAGTATCTTTAAGAGCATTAGAATCGGCGTGTTCATTGATTTTGTGGATTATTTCTTGATTAACTTCCATGACTTCATAAATACCGACACGTCCTTTGTGTCCGGAATTATTGCAACGAGAACATCCTTCGCCTTTATAAAAAACCATTTCTTCCAAATTCTTTTCATTCTCTTGCAAGAGATTGTTTTCTTTTAAAATAGTGGTTATGCGTTCGGCGTCAAAGGCCTTCAACAGAGCATCGATAGAGGCTTTGTCCAACTTATATTCTTTTTTGCAATAAGGACAGATTTTTCTAACTAATCTTTGAGCCATGACTATGTTGGTAGTGTAAGAAACCAAAAACGGAGGAACGCCCATATCTGTCAAACGGGGAATAGTGGTCGGAGCGTCATTGGTGTGAAGCGTAGAAAGCACCAAGTGACCGGTCATGGCGGCATGGACGGCTATTTCGGCGGTTTCTTGATCGCGGATTTCTCCGACCATGATAATATTGGGATCCTGACGCAAGAAAGCGCGAAGTCCAGAGGCAAAAGTAAAACCGATTTTAGGATTTATCTGACTTTGGTTCACTCCTTGAATACGATATTCGATAGGATCTTCAATGGTGGAAATATTAACTCCTGGTTGATTTAAAATTCCAAGCACCGAATAAAGAGTGGTTGTTTTACCACTACCGGTCGGTCCGGTTACCAGAATCATGCCGTTG
>CAYWMO010000087.1:0-3259 GCA_964459625.1 uncultured Gammaproteobacteria bacterium
CGGCTTTTAAAAATTATCAAGGCGATCCCAGAGATATTCCGTTTCCTTCTACTATTTGCGCTTGCATAAACGAACAAATAGTTCACGCAATAGCTTCCAAAAAAGCAGTGCTTAAAAATGGAGATATTTTTACCATTGATATTGGTATGGAAAAAGACGGATTGTTTACCGACACAGCCATTACTTTGGCTATAGGTAAGGTTACACCGCAAGTGAAAGAACTAATGCGTGTTACCAAACAATCGCTTGAAGAGGGGATAAAAGCCGTTAAACCAGGCAATAGCGTGGCTGATATAGGTAAAGCTATTCAGAATTATGTTAATAGCCAAGGAAAATACGGTATTATTCGTGAATTAGTGGGCCACGGAGTCGGACACAGGGTTCATGAAGATCCGATGATCCCAAATTATTATGATAAAAAATTGGAAAATTTTAAATTAAAACCTGGTATGGTTTTGGCAATTGAACCTATGGTCTCATTGGGTGACTGGCGAATAAAAGACGGAGTTGATGGTTTTTCTCTTGATACTTTGGATGGTTCCGTATGTGCGCATTTTGAACACACTGTTGTGGTTACGGAGGATGGATATGAAGTAATTACACGTAGGCCGAACGAAGAGAAAGAAAATATTTAAATGATTATTATGAATATTTTAGGTGTTGATTTTGGTACTAAAAGAATTGGTCTTGCTTGGGTGAATAAAGACCTCGGTGTTGTTTTGCCATATGGTCAAATCAGAGGAAAAGATAGAGAAGAAATGTTGCTAAATTTAGCCAAATTTATCAAGGAAGAAAAAATAGATAAAGTTGTTTTTGGTTTACCTCTGACGCTTGGGGGTCAAGAGAGTCCGAATAGCAGGCGAGTGCGGACTTTTGTAGATGAGTTAAAAAAAATTATTAATGTACAAGTAGATTTTTATGATGAGCGTTTAAGTTCTTTTGCCGCTGACCAAATGGAAGGGGAAGCGAGTCGCGACGAAAAAGCGGCAATGATAATTCTTACAGATTATTTGGAAGCGAATAGTTAAATATGTTGTCTTTTATATTGTCCCGCCGAGATTTTAGGGAGAGCGATCAAATAATTACTTTGTTTACGGCGGAAAAAGGTAAAATAGAGGTTTTAGCTAAAGGCGTGAAGAAAATCACGGCCAAGAATTCGGCTTTTTTGGAGCCGTTTTTTTTGATCGAAGCGGAAGTAGTGGAAGGTAAAGAAATTTGGCATTTGACCAAGACCGTACCGGTAGAAATTTTTAAAAATATTAGAGAAAATTTGGAAAAAAGTTTATTAGCCGGATATGTTTGTAAAATTTTAAATATTATTTTACCGGAAAGATCATCGGAAAAAAAGATTTTTGATCTGTTGTTAGGTTTTTTGCATTATATTGAAAACGCAAAAGAAGTTGGTAGGGGATTGGCAGTATCTTTTTTATGGAAAATTTTGTGCTTACAAGGATATTTGCCAACTTTGAAAAATTGTGCCGTTTGCAATGAGGAAAAAGAAACAAAATATTTTTCCGCCATGCATGGCGGTTGTGTTTGTGATAAATGTCGTCTGAAAACTTTGGAAATCAACAATATGTTAGCTGTAAGTTCGGAGGATAAACAAAATCTCAAGCTTCTTATTATTGGTATTTGGTCGGATATTAAATTAGAAGAGAAAGAACTGAAAAAACAAGAAAGATTATTAAGTGTTTTTTGTGCTTATCATAGCGAAAAAAAGATACCTTTGCCTAATATTTTAATAAAATAAAAAACACCCCATAACGGGGTGTTTTTTATTTTATGTATTTTTTTAAACCTCTGTAATCTTGATGGTTTTATTCCACGAACGGTCCGACAAATTCTATTTTTTTATCAGGATGAATTACGGTTTTACCGCCTATGGGCAAGATCATCGTATTTTTATCCACGCCATGTCCGAAATTTTCAACTTTCAAAATATAAAGAGGATTTTTTTCCTCCATTCTTTTTTTTAATACATCGGAAATGAGATATTCAAAAACATTGGCAAATTTTTCTTCCGGTTCGCGATTAAAGATGGTATTAAAACGACGATATTCTCCGCCTAATTTTTTTTCATTCATTTTTCCGATAACCAGAGCTTTTATTTTGCGGAAAATTCCGCGAGCATCCAAAGAGATGACGATTCTGTGCAAATCTTCCAAATCCATATCCAATTCTTCGATAAATAAAATATAATCATCCCAAGAACGAGGGGAAATTTCGCCAATATCAAGCAAATCTCGAAAAGTGCTAAAATTTCCACCGATACAAACACCTTCTATCGGTTTTTCCGGTGCTCCAGCGCCGCCAATCCAACGGTAGTTTTTTTCTTGAAAAGAAAAATTAGTTTGTTGTCCGGAAATAATGTCGAAAAATAATTTAAAATTATCGTGAGTAAAAAGTCCGCAAGCGTTACTGAAATGAAAAGTCAAAAGTTTGGTTTTGAAATATAAAAAGTTTATTAAAAATGTCGTATCGGAAAATCCGTTTACCAATGGTCGTTGTTTTTTGATGCGCGCTAAATCCTCGGGGGAAAGTTTTCTGATGATGTCTGCACAACCGGTCCCGCCATAAACCGGTAAAAGCCAGTTTACTTTTTTGAGAGATTTACGGAGTTTGCGCAAACGCTCCAATCCAGATGCTGACAAATAACGCGGGTCAAGAGAATTTCTTTCCACGTCAAAATATTGAGTCAAAGGGTATTGTTCTTTGAGTTTAGCCATACTTTTTTCGAAAACAATCCAATCACTCTTTCCTACGGGAGAAGAGGTGTTTACCAGGTTAATTTGGCTAAATTTAGTGAGTTTTTTTGGGTAAAGCATAGGTTTTTTATTTTTTATATTTTAGCATAAATTAGCCAAAAAATCAATAGTTGAGATTGATAATAATTATTTCCGGAACGGCTAAAAATCTAATTTGTCCGCCTGATTCGCCGGCTCCAACTGAAGTAAAAACAGGGGTTTCGTTCCAATAATTCAGCCCGCGATAAAAATTATTTGGTAAAATCAAATCCGCTTCTCCCAAAGGCCCTAAAAAAGGTAAGGCCACTTGTCCGCCGTGCGTATGGCCGGATAGTACCAGATCGGGTTTGCGAAAAATATTTGGATAGGATAGTATTCCGTCGGGATTATGAGAAATCAAAATAAGAAAATCTTGCTCGGGCAAATTTTGTAATTGTGAATAGTTTCTTTTTCCGGCATATATATCATCCATGCCGAATAGACAAACATTTTGATTTTTGATATTTAAACAGTGC
>CAYWMO010000088.1:0-3256 GCA_964459625.1 uncultured Gammaproteobacteria bacterium
CGGGTGTAAAAGAAGAACATTATTAGTCGAGAAAATTGAAATTTTGTTTGCCGTATTCGACGGCAAACTTTCTGATCTCCTCATTTTCGGCATAGATTCCTTTCTCTATCAGCATCTCCTTGATGTTAAGAATCTGGTCTTCCAAAGAAATAGGAATCATTTCTTTTTTCTGTTCTTCGGCAAGCTGAAGATCGTGACAAGCTTTTTCGGCTCCCATGTCCACATAGAGTGTGGCAAAGAGCTCTTTGAGCTTCGTATCTTCAGAAACAATTTTTTTCAATACCTCGTCCATTTTGTCCTCCTCCCTTGTTCAGGGAATTAAATTTAAAGATCAATAACAGGATATAATAGCATATTTTAGCTAAAATGTCAAGAGTAGAATCAAAAATATCCCTAAAATTAGCCAATTTACCCGATGGCCCCGGGGTTTATTTGTTTTACGGCACGGACAATTCTTTGCTTTATGTCGGTAAAGCCACAACTCTTTCACAAAGGGTAAAAAGCTATTGGCAAAAACAAAGAAACCCTCGACCGATAGAAGAAATGATTCACCAAGTTGTGGACATTGATTGGATGCAAACCGAATCAGTGCTGGAAGCGGTGATATTGGAAGCCAACTATATCAAAGAGTTTAATCCCAAATATAATGTCTTGGGTAAAGATGATAAAAGTTGGAACTATCTTTATTTGACCAAAGACAAATTTCCGCGTTTGCAATCTTTGCGTCAGCATGAAATAAATAAAATTGACAAAGGTAAAATTCGCGCGATTTTCGGACCGTATCCGGGACTCAATACCAAAGAAGCGATGACAGTGTTACGAAAAATGTTTTTTTGGTCAGATTGCGAACCATCTGAGGATAAACCGTGTTTTTATTACCAACTCGGCCAGTGTTTGGGTGTGTGCACCGGCGAAATTGATGCAATAGAATACGAAGACCGAGTCGTTAAACCTTTGACTTTGTTTTTGCTTGGCAAGAAAAAACAAGTTATCAAAGATTTTGAGAAAAAAATGAAACAATCATCAGAAAAAGAAGATTTTGAAGAAGCGACACGTTGGCGAAATCAACTTTATCAATTGCAAAAAATACAAGACATCACGCTCATCAACCGCAGTTTTTTTGAAGACGAGATATTTTTGGAAAAAGACGCTGGTAAAAAACTCAAAGAAAAATATTCTCGCATTGAAGGGTATGATATTTCCAATCTGGGCAGTAGCGACAAAGTTGGAAGTTTGGTATTATTCCAAAACGGAGAACTGAAAAAAAGCGGTTATAAAAAATTCAATATCAAAGGAGTAATTGGTCAAAGCGACATAGATTGTCTCAAAGAAATCATTTCTCGTCGTTTTTCGCATAGTGAATGGGGTAGACCGGATTTGTTACTTATTGACGGAGGTAGAGGGCAAGTGAATGCAGTAAAAAGTGTATTGGAAGAAAAAAATATTTTTATTCCAATAGTAGGTATTGCCAAAGGTCCGGCGCGTAAAAAAAACGAATTTATTTTGGGTGAAAAAAATCCTGAATTTGTCGCTTGGGTGTTTGGACATCAAGAGTTACTTATTCGTATTCGTGATGAGGCGCATAGGTTTGCGATAAGTTTCAACAGAAGCAAAAGAAAAATAAAAAGATAATTTTAATTATGAAAATACACAGATTTTTTATTAATGGTATCTCTTTTAGAAAAGAAGAAAAAACCCTTATTTTGACGGATAAAGAAATTATTCACCAAATCTCCAAAGTTTTGAAATTGAAGCTGGGCGAACAATTGGCTCTTTGCAACGGGCAAAACAGTGAAGCGGTTTGTATTTTGGAAGGTGTTAATAAGAAAGAATTGATTTTGAAAGTTTTGGAATATAGAGATTTGCCAAAAAAAGATCGTCAAACAGTGTTGTACTTGGCGATTTTGAAGCGAGAAAATTTTGAGCTTGCTGTGCAAAAATCCGCGGAAATTGGAATTGATAAGTTGGTGCCGATAATTACCGACAGAACGATTAAAACCGGAATTAATTTAGAAAGACTTAATAAAATAAGTAAAGAAGCATGTGAACTTTCCGGTAGAGGAACCGGGATGTTCGTAGAACCGGCGATAAAATTCAAAGAAGCGATTGTTAAAGCTAAAGAAAATGAAACAAATTTGTTTCTTGCTCCCGGTGGCGCGGAGTTTTGTCCGGGAAAAACAATTGATAATAAAATAAAAAGCGTGGGTCTGTTTGTCGGTCCGGAGGGTGGATGGAGTGATGAAGAAATTTTTATGGCGAAAGAAAATAATTTTAAAATCGTCGGAATCGGGAAAAATATTTTACGCGGAGAAACCGCGGCAATAGTCGCATCGTTTATTGCAATTAATTATTAATCTTGAAATCTTTAAATTTTGTAATTTTTAAATTTTATGGCAGATACTTCTTGGAACAAAAGCGCAGATTGGTACAATGAACTTTTAAACACGGACGGTACTTATCAAAAAGATTTGATTTTGCCGAATTTGTTGCGTTTGATTTCTCCAAAACCAGGAGAAAAGATTTTGGATTTGGGTTGCGGGCAAGGATTTTTCAGTCGGGAGTTTGAAAAAAACGGAGCAAAATTGACCGGAGTGGACAATAGTTCCAAGCTTATAGAAATAGCAAAAAATAATTCAATCAAATCTATCAATTATTTTGTCGGTTCGGCTGACAATTTATCTTTTTTGAAAGAAACTTTTGATAAGATAGTTATGGTGTTATCATTGCAAAATATGGAAAAAGCCGACTTAGTTCTCAAAGAATGCGCGAAAAAAATCAAAAAAGGCGGAAGTTTATATGTTGTTTTGAACCATCCTTGTTTTCGAATTCCGGGTAAAAGCAGTTGGGATTGGGATGAAAAAAATAAAATTCAATATCGTCGTATGGACGCTTATCTTTCCGAGAGTAAAAATAAAATTGTGATGCATCCGGGAGAAAAAAACAGCGAAACAACTTCTTCTTTTCATCGTCCGCTTCAATATTATTTCAAACATTTACAAAAATCCGGTTTTGCGGTAGAAAGAATAGAGGAGTGGGTGTCGGAAAAGAAAACTACACCCGGTCCGCGCGCCGCGGCTGTTGATCGCGCTCGCGCGGAATTTCCGTTATTTTTATTTATTCAAGCTAAATTTATATAATTTATGCAAATATTTTGGATAATTTTGGCGATATTAATCATCGCCAGTATTCGTCAGGTGGATCAATATGAAAGAGGGGTAAAATTTTTATTGGGAAAATATGTCAAAACCGTGGAACC
>CAYWMO010000089.1:0-3221 GCA_964459625.1 uncultured Gammaproteobacteria bacterium
TTATTGATTTTATAGATTTAATACGCATAGCGAAGATATTACGATATTAGGATATTAAAATATTAAAAAATATCTTAATATCTTTAACAATCCTTTATTTACTGATTATATCACAAATATAAAAAAATTTTAAAATATTCCTTACTTTACCAATTGATTATACCCTTCTTCATCCGGCCAAACATACTGGTGAAAAACCCAATCTCCCAAATCTCTAGCTTCCAAAAATCTCGATTCATTGCTTCCTGCGCCCAAAACCACCACAATGATCTGATGATTTTTTTCATCGGCCAAACGTACGACGAAATTATAGCCGGAATCGTTGATAAAACCGGTTTTACCTGCTATACAACTCGTGTCGTATTTGTTAGGTATCCAATCTGTCAACAACCAATTGGTACTATAAACTTTTCTCGATTTCTCTTTGTTCAACGGTTTGGTAAAATATTCTCCTATTTGCAAACTTTTTAAAATCTTTTCCGATTTCAATGATTCTTTCAATAATCCGGCGATATCTAAGGCGCGACCGACATTTTTTGCGCTCAAACCGGTAGGTTCAAAAAAAGACAGTGAATTTAATTGTAATTCTTTCGCTTTTTTATTCATCAAAGCGACGAAATTTTCTTCACTAAAACCGCTGTTGCGAACCAGGGCTTTGATTGCGCTATTTGAAGACCCTACCAAAGCAACGTTCCAAATGTCGCTTAACTTCAGATTATCCCCGGCTTTCAATTGATGAGACGATGAATCACAATCGTCTTCTATAATAACGGTTGAAGTGTTCCAGTCAATAGGTAAATCAAGTAACGTTATGGCTGTCATAAGCTTGGTAATACTGGCCAAGGGTCTTATTTCTTCACTGTTTTTTTCAAAAAGTATTTTATCGGTTTGGACATCGATTACCAAAAGAACCGCGGCCGTGCCGGTGGCGGTAAAATTCGCTTCGTTTTTTGGTAACGGCCAGACAGGTCGACTATCTGGAAATTTTTCCTCAACTTGTCCGGAAATAATTTCTTCTTTTCTTTCGGCAGCTTTAGGAAAAAGATTTTTTTCTTCTTTTTTATTTTCAATCGTCACAGAAAAAACAAACAATAAAGCCAGCCCGATAAACATCAAACCGAACGAAAAGAAAAAATCGTTGAATTTTTGAGAAAAGTTTAACACAAGAATATTATTTGTCCATCGTTTCTCCCAGGGCCTTCAAAATATAAGCATGATTATGCAGTGTTTCGTAATCCGGCAATTCTCTGATGTCATTCAAACCCAAATGTCGCAGATATTCCACGGTCACTTCATATTTTGGAAGTAAACCGGTTGGGTCTTCATGCTCTTTTATCAAACCGCGAATAAGCAGATTGCGTAAAATAAGTCCGCAATTCACTCCGCGAATTTGTTCTATTTCCGGTTTAGTCAAAGGACCTCGGTAAGAGATAACCGTCAAGGTTTCCAATTGTGCTTTGGTCAATTCTCCACCAATTTCGGCTTTAATAAATTTTTCGGCAGCTTCTTTATTTTCCGCCGAACTTACCATTTGAAAATCTCCGTTATTGTTGATTATTGCTACCCCAGAATCGGTCACATTATATTTGGTAAATAATTTTTCAAGAGATTCTTTGGCTTCGGTTTCCGAACAATTTAACACTTTAGAAATTTTTTTAGCGTTTAGCGGTTTACCAGCCACAAATAATACGGATTCAATTTGAGAAATTATGGACATATTATATTTTATTTATCTCTATATCTTCAAAAGAATTATTTTGCGTAATAAATATTTTTTCCGATTTTATCAATTCGAGTAACGCCAAAAAATTTACTATGACTTCCGTACGCGAACCGGAACTTTTTATAATTTCCGAAAAACTAACTTTTTTGGTGGATTTTAATAAATTATATATGCTTTCAATCTGTTTTTTTACCGAAATAGATCTATCTATTTTTACTTGTGGAAGCGGATCTACAGGTTTTATTCTTTTTAACAAATTCAGATACGCATTTTTCAAATTTTCCAATCCGGCATTTAAAGGTAATGCAAATTCAATCGGGCGAAGCGGCGGTTCAAAACGTCCGTAAGCCAAATTATCATCGTTCCACATCTTATTAACTTTGACACTGGCTTCCACAAACATTTTATACAAACGCAGTTGATCCGCTAAATCCGGACCTTCGTCTTCTTCCGGCATCAAATAAGGTAAAAGATTTTTTGATTTGAGATAAACCAAACGCGTGGCTACCACCAAAAAATCGGATAATTCCTCAGGACATTTTTCTTCCAACGCATTAAGATAATTAAAAAATTGTTCCGTCACCTGTGAGATGGAAATGTCGGAAATCTCCATTTTTTCTTCTTCAATCAACCCTAAGAGCAGGTCAAGCGGACCGGTAAATTTTTCAAGTTTTACCTCTTTCATTTTATTTTAATTTAATATTGGCATCGTCAAGCGCTTTAGAAGGCACCGAAGATGGTGCGCCCATCATCAAATCGCGAGCGTCGCTGGTTTTCGGAAAAGCCATAACCTCGCGAATGTTTTCTTCTCCTTGAAGTAACATTACCAAACGATCCAATCCGAGAGCCAGGCCGCCGTGCGGTGGCGGAGAAAAAGTAAACGCTTCCAAAATATGTCCAAAACGAGAATTTATTTCTTCTTTAGTTAAACCAAGTAGTTCAAAAATTTTATTTTGCAAATCACGCTCGTGTATTCTCATACTTCCACCACCAACTTCAAAACCGTTGAGTACCAAATCATAGGCCACCGCTCTGACTTTTAACGGATCTTTTTCCAAAATTTTCAAATCTTCTTCTTGCGGACGAGTAAACGGATGATGAACAGCTACTAGTTTTTTTTCTTCAACACTTTCTTCAAACATGGGAAAATCCACTACCCAAGCAAAAGCCAATTCGTTTTTATCGGTCTTGTCTTGGCGTAAATCCGGTTTGTCGGAATCATATTTATCTTTGGCTTCTTGCCAGGTCAATCGCGGAAAAGGTTTTTGCATTATCTTTTTTTCCGGATAATATTCTTCCACCAATTTTATCATTGCTTCTTCCACTAAATTCAAAATTTCTTCTTGTGTCGTAAAAGACATTTCCATATCAAACTGAGTAAATTCCGGTTGTCTGTCTCCGCGCTGGTCTTCATCACGAAAACATCGGGCTATCTGAAAATAACGCTCCATTCCGGAAACCATCAACAGCTGTTTGAACTGTTGCGGCGATTGAGATA
>CAYWMO010000090.1:0-3197 GCA_964459625.1 uncultured Gammaproteobacteria bacterium
AGGTATTATTTCAAGTATTCTCATAAAGATATTGAAAAAAGATTGTCTGAAATTCCGTGGTTAAAAGACCGAGTTATGCTTTGTAAAAAAGCTGAAGTTTTTCCGGTTGAAGCCGTTTGTAGATTTAGAATATTCGGTTCTGCAGTCACAGCGCTTCAGACAGATAGCTGGATCTGGGATCCTATAGAAGCTGACGGTGGATTGAAAGAAGGCGCTCTGATAAAGAACGGTCCGGTCTTCACTCCGACTGAAAAATCCGAGACTGATGAAAAAATAACCTTTGCACAGCTTGGAAAAATGATTGGTTTTGAAATGGCCGAAGAAATAAAAAGGCTAACGATAGGTCTTTTTAAAATGTGCAATGAGCATGCTCTTACGAAATTTGGTTTTGAAATTGCTGATGGAAAAGTCGAATATGGTATTATCGACAGAAATCTTGCTCTTGTAGACGAAACTTTCACAAGCGACAGTACCAGGTTCATTCCGGATCGTTCCAAAGAAGTTTTCAGGAAATGGCTTACTGATAACAATCTCAAAAAAGTTTCAGTCGAAATTCCTGACGAGATTGCGGTAATGATTTCAGGTCTTTATATGGAACAGTGTAGAATAATGGGTATTTTGTAAACGCCCACATTTTTTACTGTTGATACCGGTTGTTTCTTTAAATAGAAATGGCCGGTTTTTTTATTAATAAATTTTGGTTTTGAATTAAAAAACTAAGTTGTTTTTTGTTTTAACCTTGACAAAATAGCCAAAATGTGCTAATCTGATTTTGTGTTCCTTGGAAATCCAGCAACTTTTTTACAGAGAGGTAAACGTATGGACGAAAGGCAGTATCTTCAGTGGCGGGCGCAAATGGGCGACGAAAAGTACAGTATCTTCAATCCCGATCCCTCCACCGGCCAGAAACGGTTCTACGAGATCGTTTCCGGTCAGTACGGTCAGCCGATAATCGTGGCCGAGCCCGATTTCGCTTTTTCGTGTCCGGAAATGCTGAATTATGTAAACGCGAAGGGCGAAACGACCGTTCCGGCCGAGAAGATCGCCGGCATTATCTGCTCCGATGGTAAACGGTTTTCGCTTACCAACGCCAAGGCGAAGAACATTACGGTCGAAGCGCAGGACGACGGCTCCATCAAGATCAACGATGAGATCTGGTGGATTGTCACCTTGTTTCAGAAGGATAAGAACCGCATCGTCAATTACGATGCGTACCTTTCGCCGATCAAGCCGGAGAAGGTCAAGATCCTGGAACTTGCGGACCTGACCGCACATCTCTGCTCCTAAAGCTCCTAAACAAAGTTCGAATTTCCCGGCCCCACTTGATTGTGGGGCTTTTTTTTACCCGTGAATGAATTTACAAAACACATTTTTGGTGGTAAAATCAAAGTAATCTTTTTAATCAAAAATTTTATGAAAATTTTAGATAATTTAGCCAAAATCAAACAATTGGACAGTAAAAATATGCTCGGGAGTATTGAATTGCTGGGGCAACAGATAAAAGAAGTGGAAAAAGCAGTCAATACTATCAAAATTTCCAAAAATTATAAAAAGTTTGAAAATGTAGTTGTGTGTGGAATGGGTGGATCGGCCCTGGGTGCACACTTGATAAAAAGTTTGTATAAAAATGATTTTAAAATCCCTTTATCTATTGTGAACGGTTATCATTTGCCCGGGTTTGCGGATAAAAATACTTTGGTGATACTTAGCAGTTATTCCGGAAACACGGAAGAAGTTTTGTCTTGCGCCGATGAAGCGAAAAAGAAAAAATGTAAAATTGCTGTGATTGCCGCAGGTGGTAAATTGGCGACTTTGAGTAAAAAAGAAAAATATCCGGCTTTGATTTTTACGACAAATAATAATCCGTGTGGATCACCGCGTATGGGTTTGGGTTATTCCATTATCGGACAGATTTATTTATTTTCCAAGTTGGGTTTATTGAAAGTTAAAACCGACGAGTTGAAAAAAATTCCGGAATTAATAGGGGAGTTAAATAAAAAATTTGGTGTTAAAGTAAAAAATATTTTGAAAGATATTGCCGAAAAAACAGAAGGCAAATCGGTATGGTTTGTCGGAACCGAACATCTCGGAGGTAATGTCCATATTGCCGGAAATCAGATGAATGAAAACTCCAAACGTTTTGGCGGATATTTTTTATTACCTGAACTCAATCATCATTTACTTGAAGGGATGATAAATCCGAAAAGTAACAAAGAAAATTTATTATTTGTATTTTTGGAATCGGATCTGTACAGTGATAAGCTTAAAAAACGTTTTGTCTTGACCAAAGAAATTTTGAAAATGAATAAAATAAATTTTGCGGTTATTAAAGCGCAAGAAAAAAAATCTTTGGCGCAAACTATGGAAATATTGTCAGCAACTTCTTATTTGAGTTTTTATTCTGCCATGGTGGAGGGGGTTGATCCAACAGCAATTCCGTTTGTTGATTTATTGAAGAAAAAATTGAAATAAGTTATGAAATTATCAGTTATTACCGTTACCTGGAATAATTCGGCTACTATCGGTGAACAAATAAAGAGTGTGCAAAAAGGCGCCACGGGTTTGGAATTGGAACAAATCATAGTGGATAACGGTTCCAAAGACAAGACAACGGAGATAATTAAAAAATTTGGCGAAGTAATCCTTGTCAGTAATGAGCAAAATTTGGGTTTTGCCGCGGCTAATAATCAAGGTTATAAAATTGCCACCGGTGATTATATTTTGTTTTTGAACCCCGATAATGAAGTGGAAGAAAATTCTTTATTAAAACTTTGCGAAATGATGGAGAAAAGTCCCGATATCGGATTGTTGAGTTGTAAATTAACCAAGAGAGATGGCGGTTTTAACGACGGTGCTCAGCCACGACGTTATCCGAATTTTTCCGATCAAATCGCTTTGCTTTTAAAAATTCCTCATTTATTTCCGAAAATACTGGATAAATATTTAATGAAAGATTTTAATCCGGATTTGGAACAAGAAGTAGAAACCGTGCGCGGCGCTTTTATGTTATTGCGAAAATCAACTTTGGATAAATTTGGTTGGGGTTTTGATCCGCGATATTTCATTTGGTTTGAGGATGTGGATTTGTGCAGAGAAATAAAAAAAATCGATCTCAAGGTTGTATACACACCGGTAGTTTCTTGCGTGGACTTGGTAGGACAAAGTTTTAAACAACAAGACAATGTTTGGAAACAAAA
>CAYWMO010000091.1:0-3191 GCA_964459625.1 uncultured Gammaproteobacteria bacterium
CCATGAGAGAAATCATCAAACAATACGTCAATATAGACATAGAAGATTATCCCGATCAAAAATCTCTTTACAAAAAGGCGATTGAGTTAAAAATCGAAGGAGTGAACAAGAACACGGGCAGAGGAAAATTGATTGATGAAATTTATAAAACTTATGCTCGACCGAAAATTATCAATCCTGTTTTTATGATTGATCACCCGGTTGAATTGTCGCCTTTGGCCAAGAGAAAACCGGAAAATCCAGAATATGCGGAGAGGATGCAATTGGTTTGCGTAGGTGGAAATGAATTGTGTAACGCTTTTTCCGAACTTAATGATCCGTTGGATCAAGAAGCTCGTTTCAAAGAACAAGAAAGTTTACGTAAAGCCGGTGACGAAGAGGGGATGCGCTATGATGAAGATTTTATCACCGCGCTCAAGCACGGCATGCCGCCGACAGCCGGTTTGGGTATGGGTATAGACAGATTGGTCAAACTCCTGATGAACACCGACAATCTCAAAGAGGTGATTTTATTTCCAACTCTAAAACCGGAAGAAAAATAATTTTATACATATGTTAGATATCAAATTTATCAGAGAAAATAAAGAAACGGTTAAAGACAACTGTTTAAAAAGACATTCTCAGGCGGATGTGGATTTGGTTTTGAATCTGGATGAAAAAAGACGCGACTTGATGAAACAAACCGAGGATTTACGAGCGTTGCGAAATCAAAAAAGCAAAGGCAAACCTACGGAAGAAGAAATTGCCAAAATGCGCGAGGTGGGGGATAAGATAAAAAATTTCGAAGCGGAATTGGAAAAAATCAATATTCAATATGTCGAAGAGTTGATGAAAATTCCCAATTTAACCCATCCTGAAACCCCTATCGGCAAAGAAGACGAATTCAGAGTTGTGTATACTAATTTCAAACCGAAAGAATTCGCTTTTCAACCTCTTGATCATGAAGAATTATTATTAAAAAATAATCTCATAGATTTTGATCGCGCCACCAAAACCACCGGCTCAAAATTTTATTTTTATAAAAACAATTTAGTTCGTCTCAATCAAGCGTTGATAAACTATGGTATGGATATTGCCGGCAAATACGGTTACGAAGTGATGGAAACTCCTGACTTGGCCAAAAACGAAATATTACGAGGTATAGGTTTCAATCCGCGAAGCGGAGAAGAAACTCAGATTTATTCAATTGAAAATTCTGAATTAAGTTTAGTTGGTACTGCAGAAATTACTGTTGGCGGTTATCACGCCGGTGAAGTTTTGGACTTGAATGAAGGACCGAAAAAATACGTGGCTTTATCTCACTGCTTTCGTACCGAGGCCGGAGCTTACGGTCGCACCAGCAAAGGTCTTTATAGAGTACATCAATTCACTAAATTGGAGATGTTTGTTTTTTGCAAACCGGAAGATAGCGAAAAATATCATGCGGAAATTTTAAAAATAGAACAAGAAATCATGGACGGCTTGGAAATTCCTTATCGTGTTATAGATATCGCCAGCGGAGATTTGGGTGGTCCGGCTTATCGTAAATTTGATATTGAAGGGTATATGATTATGAAAGGAGAAGGAGAAAAACAAGGTGATTACGGTGAAGTCACTTCTTGCAGTAATTGCACGGATTATCAAGCTCGTCGATTAAACATCAAATACAAAAAAGAAGATGGGGGAACCGCCTATGTACACACTCTCAATGGTACGGCCGTAGTACTCAGCCGTTTTCCTATAATTTTGGCGGAAAATCACCAACAAAAGGACGGATCCATCGCCGTACCAAAAGCTTTGCAAAAATATTGCGGATTCAAAAAATTATAATCTATGGCTTCGGGAGGTAAAAGACCATATCTCGATTTTCAAAAATACAGGTATGACGAAGAAAAGCGTCCTGTTTTTTCTTTTGCCAAAAAACCGATACAGCGCCAGGTAAAGAGTTTTGAAGCCGCCGGAGCGCCGGATGTCGCAAATTTTTCCATCGGTAGCAATCCTTTTCGCAAAGAACCGAAAAAAAAGATTGAATATAAAAAGTTTTTTTACGGATTTTTTATTTTTTCGTTTTTCGGCGCTTGGTTTTGGCTTATTTTTTATTTACCTTATTTTGATATAGACAATGTCTATTATACGGGTGTGAAAATTACAGATGAGGCGACTTTGAAAAATTATGTTTATGACGGTTTTCTCAAGTCCGCCAAATATTGGCATAGAAACAATTATTTTGTTACCGACGCGGAAGAAATAGCCGCGGGTATAAAAGAAAATTTTGATTTAAGCGATGTCAAAGTAACTAAAATTTTTCCCGACAAACTACAGATAGATGTTTTAGAAAAAAGCCACAGTATGATTTTATGCACGCGTCGCGGCTATTATTTGCTTGATAGCGATGGAAGTGTGATAAAGATTTTTTGGGAAAAAGAATTGGTACCAATCGTCACAACAAGTACAAACGCTACCGGAACAATTCCGGAAAATCTGATTGTTGTTTCCTCGACACCGTCATCAACCGTTACTGAGGACTCATTCAAACCTACTAGAAAAAAGATAACCGGAGAATATGATAACTTACCCTTGTTTTGTGTTGATGAAGAAAAAAAATTGTCTACTGTTAATAAAAACGTTGTTTCTTCTGATTTTCTCAAAAATATCATAGAGTGGCACGAAAGCCTGTTAAAGGAGGGGATAGGCGCTCCGGAGTTTTTCTTGGGCCAGTTAAATCAATGGTCGGGTTTCGAAGCTTATTTCAAAGATAAAAAATGGCATTTGAAATTATCTCCGGAAAATATTCAATCGCAAATCTTAAAAATAAAAGCTGTGATGAATAGTAAAGAAAGCATATCTCAAATTAAAGAATACATTGATGTCCGTTTCGGGGATAGAGTGACTTGGAAGTAAAAGTTAATAGATATTTGCTTTATTTGGGAGGTTATGAAATAATATATCTAACTTCGTATAACAGAGGATAACCGAAGTATATAATATGCAAAAATCCAATACTACGCTAATAAAGCACATTCCGACCTTTCTGGAATACTGTGAAGTGGAAAAAGGCCTTTCTCCGGTCTCTTCCAAGAATTATCACAACTTTCTCAAAGTCTTTATTGAATGGCTTGCTAAATCCAAATTAGATAATCTTTTGCCACATGAACTTACACCTGAACATATTTGGAATTACCGCCTCTATTTATCCCGAAAACAGGATTATA
>CAYWMO010000092.1:0-3147 GCA_964459625.1 uncultured Gammaproteobacteria bacterium
TGCTTGAATATATGAAAATTTTGGAAGAAGTAGATACTGAAAACGTTGAACCGACTTTCGAAGTTAACGATTTAAAAAACGTTTGGCGAAACGATGAAATTAAAAAATGCGGTTTTACCCGAGAACTCACGGAACAATTTCCGGAAAAATACGCAGGGATGATGGTGGTTCCGGGTGTTTTTGAAAATTCAACGGAAGAATAAATATGGATTTAAATAAATTGACTTTAAAACAAGCCACCGAAGGTTTACAAAAAAAAGAATTTACCAGCGTTGAATTGACGAAGGCGTGTTTGGCGCAAATCAAAAAAAGAAATAAAGAGTTAAACGCTTTTATTACCGTGTGTGAAGATAGAGCTTTGGCGGAAGCCAAATTGGCCGATGAAATTATTCAAAAGGGACAAGCTACAGAGTTGACAGGTATACCTTTTTCAGTAAAAGATTCCATTGTTACATCCGGGGTTTTATCTACGGCGGCAGCAAAAATTTTGGATAATTATACGCCGGTTTTTGAAGCTACGGTAGTGGAAAAAATTCGTAAAGCTGGAGGTGTTTTGATAGGAAAAACCAATTGTGATGCATTTGGTCATGGCGCTAGTAACGAAAACAGTATGTATGGAGCGGTAAAAAATCCATATGATTTGAAAAAAGTCAGCGGTGGAAGTTCGGGTGGTAGTGCGGCGAGTGTGGCGGATTTTATGTGTTTTTATTCTATAGCCGAGGATACTGGAGGGTCTATTCGTCAACCAGCCGGTTTTTGCGGAGTTTTTGGCCTACGTCCGACTTACGGGCGTAATTCGAGATATGGCGTTATGCCTATGGCTTCTTCTCTGGATGTAGTAGGTCCAATGGCCAGAACTGCGGAAGATTTGGCTTTGGTTTTAAAATATATGGTCGGTTTGGATAAAAAGGATGCGACAACGACCGCCGCTTTTGTTGATAATTATGATTTGATTGTTGAAAAAGAAGTTAAGAAAGGATTAAAAGTCGGTGTGCCGAAAGAATATTTTGAGATGGAAGGTATAAATGAAGAAGTTAAAAAAAATGTTTTAGTTCAGATTGAAAAATTGGAAAAAAACGGGGCGGAAATAAAAGAGGTGAGTTTACCACATACCAAATACGCTATGGCGGTTTATTATATAGTGGTGCCGAGTGAAGACAGTTCCAATATGGCTCGGTTGGACGGAATCCGTTACGGGGTTCGTGAAAAAAAAGCGGACAATTTGAATGAAATGTATGAATTGTCGCGCGCCGGCGGTTTTCCCGAAGAAGTTAAAAGACGTATTCTTATCGGAACTTACGCTTTGTCAGCCGGATATTATGATGCTTATTATAAAAAAGCGCAAAAAGTGCGCACTTTGATCAAACAAGATTTTGAAAAAGTTTTTAATGAAGTAGATATTGTAATAGCCCCGACTTCTCCTTTTCCAGCTTTTGGTTTGGGAGAAAAACAAGCTGATCCGTTACAAATGTATTTAGCTGACGCAATGCTGTCTCCTTCCGCGGTTGCCGGATATCCGGCCTTGTCCGTACCGACAGGATTTACCAAAAACGGCTTGCCTGTAGGCACACAGTTGATAGGAAATAAATTAGAAGAGGGGTTGCTTTTACAAATTGGAAAATTTCTTACGAAAAAAGATTAAAAACTAAATATATGTCCGACAACAACAAAATTCCGAATCAAAATATCATTACCGGCGGAAATTTGGTAAATTTTCGTGATAGTTGGAAGATTTTTAGCATGGTTTCGGAAATGGTGGAAGGTCTGAAGTTTTTGAAAGAATTAAAAAATGAAGTAACGGTAATGGGCTCGGCACGTATTCCAGCTAATAATAAATATTATAAAATTGCGGAGGAAATTGGTTATAAATTGGCACAGCGCGGTTTTACGGTGATTACCGGCGGCGGGCCGGGTATAATGGAAGCGGCCAACAAAGGAGCTTATGAAGCGGGTGGGGAGAGTATTGGAATTAATATACAATTACCTTTTGAGCAGCGCATAAATCCTTATGTAAAAAAATCCATAGCTTTGGAATATTTTTACACTCGTAAAGTTATGTTAACAGCTCCGGCGAACGGTCTTATTTTGCTGCCTGGAGGTTTTGGAACCCTGGATGAATTTTTTGAAGTCATAGATTCTATGGAGATGAATCAAATGGAAAAGATGCCGGTGATAATGGTGGGGAAAGATTACTGGCAACCTATTATCAATTTTGTCAGACAACAATCTTGTGAAAAAATAAAAGCATTGGATTCGAAGGTTCTGGATTCTTTTCATTTGGTAAATACGGCCGACGAAGTGCTGAGTTTGTTAAAAGATTCTCCTGATGTCACTACGGTAGAATCCGAAACTACTGAAAATCCTTACATGCAAGGCGAAGCCAATTGGCGTATGTTTCGCATTATGGCGGAATTGGTAAATAGTTTTGAATTTTTGACCGAAAACGTTCCTATGAGAAGTGTTACCGTATTAGGTACAAAAAATATTTTACCCGGAACAAAATATTATAACGAAGCTTACGAAGTTGGTAAAATATTGGCAAAAAGAAATTTTGTAACCATTACCGGAGGAGGATTGGGGGTTATGGAGGCCGCCAATAAAGGAGCTATAGAAAACGGAGGGAAAAGCATCGGAGTTTTCATGAAAATGAAACACAAAGAATTGTTAAACAAATACGTTAATCAAACCATGGGATTTACTTTTCCTTTTATACGTAAAATGACGTTGATGGCCGCTTCCGAAGTATTAGTTTTTTTTCCGGGGTCACTTGGAACAATGCATAATTTGTTTGAAGTATTGACTTTACTTGAAACTAAAAAAACAGCCGGAATTAAGATTGTACTGTATGGTAAGGATTTTTGGGAGCCAATGAGAGATATAATAAACGGTTTGTATACAGATTTTAAAACCATTTCGCAAAGCGATAAAGAATTGGTAAGTATAATAGACAGTCCGGAGGAATTGGAACAATATTTATAAAGAAAAAACATCGCTTGATATAAGCGGTGTTTTTAAATAATTGACTTTTTTGTTAATTTTTGGTAATATTTTGAGGCAACAAAAATTGGAGAGGTCGCCTAGTGGTCGATGGCGCACGCTTGGAAAGCGTGTAAACCGAAAGGTTTCGAGGGTTCGAATCCCTCTCTC
>CAYWMO010000093.1:0-3105 GCA_964459625.1 uncultured Gammaproteobacteria bacterium
ACTATCCGGATAAATTCGCTTGCATATTTTTCACGCAAGTTTGAAATTTTCGCTGTCCATATTGTCACAATCCGGAATTGGTAAAACCGTAAATGTTTGGGGAAAGTCTAAACGAAGAAGAATTTTTTGACTTTTTGAAAGAAAGAACGGGGAAATTGGACGCAGTGTCTATCACCGGCGGGGAACCGACACTCCAATACGATTTGATAGAGTTTATCAAAAAAATCCGCGATTTGGGATTTCTCATCAAACTGGATACCAATGGCACCAATCCGGAAATGCTCAAAGAAATCACTGATCAAAAGTTGGTCAATTATTTGGCCATGGATATCAAAGCGCCTTTCTCTAAATATGAAGAGATTACCAGAATGCCGGTAAATATAGAAAAGATCAAACAAAGCGTGGAAATGATAAAAAATTCGGGGATTGATTATGAATTTCGCACGACTTTGGTGAAAAAACTTTTATCTCCGGAAGATGTAGAGCAAATAGGCAGAGATATTGCCGGCGCGAAACAATACTTTTTACAAAAATTTGTTTCCACCAAAACGGTTGATGAAAATATTTTGAGCGAAGAAACTTATAGTGAAAAAGAATTGGAAAATCTAAAAGAACGATTAAAACCTTTTGTCGCAAAGTGCCTGTCGCGATAAAAAGAAAAAGCTCCGTGATGACTGTCCGGAGCTTTTTGGTTGGTTTTCTTGCGAGATTTAGGGGAAAGAGGGTAATATTTATGTGTGTTTTATTTGATTTTATTCGGATAACAAAGAGTTAACTGAAATAAATTTTTAATTTTAAATCACCTCTATGTCCGAAAGACCAAAAGTAGGAATTGGAGTAATCGTCGTCAAAGACGGCAAAATCCTCCTTGGAAAAAGAAAAAATTCACATGGTGATGGCGCTTGGAGTTTTCCAGGCGGGCATTTGGAATTTGGAGAATCTTGGGAAGAATGCGCAAAAAGAGAAACCATGGAAGAAACCGGAATTAATATCAAAAATATTCGCTTTGGTACTGTGACCAACGATATTTTCCAGACAGAAGAAAAACACTACATCACTATTTTCATGTTGTCTGATTATGATTTTGGAGAAGTGCAAATAATGGAACCGGAAAAATGTGAAAAATGGGATTGGTTTTCTTGGAATCAATTACCCCAACCTCTTTTTGTGCCTATTCAAAATGTATTAAAAACAGGATTTGAACCTGTGAAGGAGGTTTAAGGAAATAAAAACCCTTTTGCAAATTAGCCTTTTTGTTAATATCTCTTGATTTATTTATTTTTTGTGTTATAATTTTTTTCGCTAATTCTATTTGCCCGGGTGGCGGAATTGGTAGACGCACAGGACTTAAAATCCTGCGACTTCGGTCGTGCGGGTTCGATTCCCGCCCCGGGCACAAATAACACAGGCCTTTTTCGGTCTGTGTTATTTTTTTATTTAATTTTTTGTGTTATAATATCCGCATGTCAAGGAGAATGAATAAAAAAGGGTTCACATTAATAGAACTTATTATTGCCATAGCCGTATTGGCTATTTTTGCTGTCGGTATTTATTCTACTATTGTTTCTATTTATAAAGTCGTTCGTTTTGCAAAAATCAAAACTTTGGAAACGGCGATTTTGAGCGAGGAGTTGGAAGTTGCGCGTAATTTGCCTTATAACCAGGTCGGTTTACAAAACGCTTTTGACGTCCCTGGAATTTTATTGCCGACAAAATATATTACTCGACACAATTTATATTTTAAAATTATAAATACTGTCAGATTTATAGACGATCCTTTTGATGGTACTATCACTTCTACGCCACGCGATTATTCTCCGGCCGATTACAAATTGGTGGAAATGGAAATATATTGTTTATCCACCAGTCAAACAGATCCTTTGATTTTGAGCACTATTGTCGGCCCGAATATCAAAGAAGATGACAGTAATCTGGGTGCTTTGTTTATTGAAGTAGTAGATTCTTTGGGCCGTCCGGTTCCGCAGGCGAATGTACATATAGAAGTTTTTAATTCTTCTTCGTATAAAGACGATGTGACGGATAACAACGGTCACCTGTATATTATCAATGTGCCGACCGGAACTTTTTTGTATGATATTACCGTGACCAAAGACGGTTTTACTACGGATGCCACAGCCTCTTCCACTGTTACCAATCCGACACCGGTCAAACCGTTTGCCACTGTTTTGGAAAACAGAGTTTCCGAACTTAGTTTTTCCATAGATTATCTTTCCAATTTACAAATAAAAACTTTAAACAATATTTGTTCAAATATCGGTAACGCCAGTTTGAGAGTTTATGGAAAAAAGCTCTTGGGATTACCGGAACTTTTGAGATTTGATGTGACCAGTAGTACCAACGGAAGCGGAGAATTGGATTTCAACGATATAGAATGGGATGAATATTATTTTGCTCCCAGCGGAACGAGCTATTATTTGGGCGGTTCTATTCCAATGTTGTCTTTGAATTTAAATGCCGGAGAGACTCAAGTTTTAACTTTAATATTGAGACCACATACAGATTTTCCTTTGTTGGTCAGTGTCAAAGACAATATTACAGGTATGCCTATTTCCGACGCTTCTGTAAAACTTTTTTCCACTTCTACAGGTTATAGCAATACTTATCAAACCGGTTTGGGTTATGGCCGACAAACCGACTGGTCGGGAGGGTCTGGACAAGAAGTGTTGAGTGACGAAACCAAATATTTCAGTGATGACAACAGAATTGATGTTAGCGAATCCGGAAAAATAAAATTGAAAGAAATTGGAGGGGAATATTACGAAGACGGTTGTTTGATGTCTTCTATTTTTGACGTCGGCGAAACTGTTAATTTCCGCAATATTTTTAGTGAACCGTATTCTCAACCGATTGAAGTCGGCACTGGTTCGGTTAAAATGCAGATATCCACTAGCGATACTTCCACTCCGGCCAGCTGGGATTTTTGGGGACCTGATGCCACTGAAAGTACCTGGTATTCTTTTGAAGAAACAGCTATCAATTCCGTGCACAACGATCAAAGATATTTGCGTTATAAAGTTTGTTTGACCACTGCCAGCACGACTTTTACACCCGAAGTTGACGATGTCTTTTTTACTTATACCAACG
>CAYWMO010000094.1:0-3095 GCA_964459625.1 uncultured Gammaproteobacteria bacterium
CTAATGCCCCGAATGGTCAAGACAATTGGATTTATTTTTTAAAGTTTAAATGTTCAGAATTTAATATTCTTTTTGGAGATAGTCTTACTTGTCTAAAATTAACTAATATACCCAACTCTAAATTTAAAGTAATTAAATATCTTTTTACTTGGTAATAATCTTCTTTGGTGATAAAATTTTTTGCTTTAAATTCGAGTATTATCTTCTTATCAACTATAAAATCGCATATACATCTAACTTTCTCTTTTCCATATTGTTGATCATCAAACCTGTATTCGCGAACGTAATGAATTTCACTATCTTTTAGTAATTTCTCAAAATAATCAGCATACTGTTTTTCATTCCTGAATTTTCCCAACTCTTTATGCGTTTTAAATAACAATCCGATAATATTATATGATAATTCCTTAAAAATGATTTTCTCCATAACCTCCTTATTAAATGTAATTTTATTATGATTTTTTATTTGGAGCATTCGGATAGTATTCGGGGATTCGGATTATATTAGTTAATTATTACTATTGTTAAATTCAACACAGACGCAAATGATACCCACGCCAAATACGGTACCAATAACCACCCCGCTGTTTTATTGATTTTATAAAACAGATAAATATTCATCGCTATAGCCAACCATAAAAAGACAATATCAATAAACGCCAACAACGGATTGTGAAAACCAAAGAAAAATATGGACCAAAAAACATTGAGTGTCAGTTGTACGCCAAAAGCGGTTATAGCCCAAAGTTTTAAATGATCACTTTTGAACAATCTGATAAACCAGTTCCCTGATTTACTGGTCCATACCATAGCCAAAGCCACCCCCATCATGATAAAAAGTATGGTCCAAACCGGTCCGAAAATCCAATTTGGCGGATTAAAACTCGGTTTATTCAAAGCAGCATACCAACCCGGAATACTCGGGGTAGTAAAAAGCGATCCTACAGCGCTGGCCGCAAGCGGTATAATGACGGCCACGATATATTTGACGATTTTTGGCATAGAGTTTTATTTTTTAAAATATTTTAAATTTTTTGCCTCTCCATAAATTCTACCACAATCGGGTCGGTAATGATATGTTTTTTGAGTAACGGTTGTTTGAGAACTAAACCGGACAAATGAGCGCAACGCGAGAGAGCAACATAGAGCTGCCCATGCGCGAAAGTCCCCCACCCGATATCCAAAATAGCTTTTTGAAAGGTTTTTCCTTGAGCTTTGTGAATTGTCACAGCCCAAGCGAGTTTGAGCGGATATTGCGTGTAAGTGCCGACAATTTCCGTTTCCACTTTGTTTTTGGCTTTATCCAAAAAATGTTTGAAATTGTTCCATGTATAGGGTAACACTTCCACCACATCTCCCCCATCAAGTTCCACCAAAATTTTCGCTCCTTTGATTTCTCTTCCGATTTCCACCACTTTACCGACAGTGCCGTTGACCCAACGACTTTCTTTATCATTATTGAGCATCATCACTTGAGCTCCGACTTTCAATTTGAGCATATTTTCCGCCGGAACCACCCGATCTTCAAAATCTCCTTCCATTTTACCTTTGAAAACCCGTTCCACACCCGATAATTTCCGTAAACGATTTTCATTGATTTGCGCGGCTAGGGCATTGGTAGCGGTCAGATAGATGTAAAAATCATCTTCCGGACAAACAAAATTCGGATCATAACGAAGATTAAGCGCTTTCAAATCTTCTTCATTGGCGGTGTTTTCTCGCACGCGATTGAGCAAATTGATAAAACCGCCGTCTTTTTGTCGATAGATTTTTTTCAATTCTATTATTCTAAAATCAAACTCATCACCGAGCAACCTCCTGTCATTGAGCGCTCTGGCGCTAAAAAAATACGGGGAAGAATAATAAGAATCAAAATAATCTTTTTCATCATCGGTTACCACCGGCGGTAGTTGATACAAATCTCCCAAAAATATCATTCTAACCCCGCCAAAAGGTTTGCCGGGATTTTTACCGTTCAAGCGCATAAATTTATCAATACAATCCAATAAATCCGCGCGCACCATGGATATTTCATCTATTACCAAAGCATCCAGTTTGCCATAAAGCGAGTTAGCTCCGGCTTGTCCGTGTTTACGAACCATGTTCGGGGTTATTCCCGGACGAAAACCGAAGAAAGAATGGATAGTTTGTCCGCGGACATTTAGCGCGGCCACGCCGGTCGGCGCCAAGACAGCGATATTTTGTCCGGTTTTGGCTCGCCAATATTCCAACAAAGTAGATTTTCCCGTTCCGGCTTTACCGGTTAAAAAAATATGATCCCGACGATTTTCCAAAATATCCAGAGCTTCGGCAAACTCATCGTTTATTTCAATGTTAAAAAAACGATTTTTATCTTCTTTTTTTCGAGTAAATTTTTCTTCATCGCTTTTTTTACGACGCAAAGAGTATTTGTGCATAACCGAAATTTATATTGAATGATTATTATAACAGTTTTGAAAAAGAAAAACAAAAAAACCGCCTGCAAAAAACAGACGGTTTGTGAAAGAAGAGATGAGATTAGCTTTGATCTCGCCAGTAACGATTGATCTTGGCGAAAAAACCATCTCCGTCGCGATCGAAAAAAGTAATTGCAAAAAAGATTGCCTCTGCCAGTTTATCCATCAAGGACATTTTGTAACCCGAATCTTCCAGGAAGAGCAGCGAAACCCTGCCTTCAATTACCAGCTTCAGGCGTTTGAGATGCGCGGCATCACTTACTACCACGACTTTCTCCTCGCATGAAGGATAAAGCGGGAATTTCTTCATTTCCCGGTTGATGATTTCAACAGAAAATTGAACATTTTCATAAGTATCCAAAGATCTGTCTTCAATCAAGATTACATCTTCCTTCACACCTTTTTCCAATAAATACTTCTTCATCAGAGAAGCAGCGGAAACGGTCTGGGTGCAAAGCGGATTGAAGATACCGCCTGTCACCATAATGTAATCATAATCGCCGTGCCGGTAAAGCTGTAAAGCTTTTTCCAAACGAGAGATCATTCTTTCTGACATCCGGTCCACAGCCCAGATAGCTTCGGCCGGAACAAGTAAAAAACTGACTACATGCTGATCTTCTCTCATCGATTATACCTCTT
>CAYWMO010000095.1:0-3083 GCA_964459625.1 uncultured Gammaproteobacteria bacterium
CATATGCCTCAATTAGCTGATAATAAAAAAGTATTTTTCGATTATGAAATCCTGGAAAAATTCGAGGCAGGTTTGATATTACTCGGTCATGAAGTAAAAGCCGCCAAAGCCGGACAAATAAGTTTAAAAGGTGCCTTTATCACCTTTCACAATAATAAGGCCTTTTTAACCAATGCCACTATCAGCAGATATAAACAAGCCGGAAAATTGGAAGATTATGATCCTACCAGAAGTAGAGAAATCCTACTTCATCGCAAAGAACTCCGCTATTTACAGGGAAAATTCGCCGAAAAGGGCTTGACAATAGTACCTCTTTCGGTATATACTAAAAACCGCTTAGTTAAAATAGAAATCGCTATAGCTCGCGGTAAACACACTTTTGATAAAAGGGAGAGTATTAAGAAGAAAGATGTGGAAAGAGATATAAAAAGAGCTATACGCGGCAAATAATTTTCAATTGGGGGATGTTTGGTTTCGACAAAAGTTCCTTGACAAGCTGGCATACCGGGGTTGCATTTAGCCTCGTTAAAAACCAAATGCAAACAAATAAGTGCCAACTTATTTTCAAAAGCCAGAGCAACATTCGCTAACGCGATGAGCTTTGCGCCTGCCATGGCCTAAATAAGGTTTCATGCGCCATCGCGCCGACAATACGAAGTAATCGGTTGCGGTGTAACTCGCTTCGTGTAGGTTCAAATTCGTACCGATGGATTTGTTCCGAAGGCATTTCGGCTAAGCGATAAAAATTCCGTTATCCCGTTATTTTATCGCCGACAAATACCAGGATAACTATGTATGTAGATGGTTTGTTAAAAACTTTTTGGACGCGAGTTCGACTCTCGCCATCTCCACTGTCGCTTTACGCGACAAGTTAAAAGTTCATAAAGTTCATAAAGTTCTTTATAATGAAACTTTACAAACTTTAATAACTTTAAAAAACTTTATAAACTCAGTTATGCGTATATCACACAAAAGAAAAAAACCGGAAATTAATGAAAAACAGTATTTTTTCAATGAAAAAATAATCGCGCCCGAAGTGCGTGTTTTGGGCCCGGATAACGGAAACTTGGGTGTTATGAAAACCGGCGAAGCAATTCGCGCAGCATACGAACAAGAAATGGATCTGGTTGAAATCAACCCCAAAGCGCAACCCCCGGTCTGTAAAATCATGAATTTCGGACAATTTCAATATCAACAAGAAAAAGCCGCTCGTATCAAAAAAGCTCATCAAAAAGAAATCAAGATTAAATGTGTTCGCTTGTCTATTCGTATTGGCACTCACGACTTGGAAATTCGTCAACGCCAAACAATTGAATTTTTGAACGGTGGTGACAAAGTCAAAGTGGAAGTCATACTCAAAGGACGCGAAATGCAACAAGGAAGCTTGGCTTTTGATTTGCTCAAGAAATTTATTTCTGATGTCAACGCTCAAGTGCCAATAAAATACGATCAAGAAGTTGAACGTCAAGGCAGATCCGTCACCGCAATAATTTTTAAAAGCTAATTTAATAATTAACTCATGGAAAAGCGAAGAATTTTTTAAAAAGGCCTTACACATTTTCAAAAAATTCTCTTAGAAACGCTTATTTCGATGAATTTAATAAAAAATATGTCAAAATTAAAAACCGTAAAAGCTATCGCCAAAAGGTTCAAAGTAACCAAAAACGGCAAAATTCTCAAAAGAGTCGCCGGTCAAGGCCATTTTAACGCCCGTGAAACCGGAAAAGAAAACCGCAACAAAAGACGTGATTTAGTTATGGCTGATTCTTATGCCAAACATATCAGCGGCAGTATTGCGAAATAATAATTAATCATAAATTGTAGTAATAATATGACCAGAGTCAAAGGTGGTATTCTCCACAACAAAAGACGTCACAGCATTTTGAAACACACCAAAGGTTTTCGCTGGGGACGTAAAAGCAAAATCAAAGTCGCCAAAGTGGCCAAAATGAAAGCCGGACAACATGCGTTCGCTTCTCGCCGCGCCAGAAAAGGACAATTCCGTCAAAACTGGAATATTTCCATCAATGCCGCCGCTCGTCAAGCTGATACGACTTACAGCAAATTTATGGGCGAACTCAAGAAAAAGAATATAGCTTTGAATCGCAAAGTTTTGGTACAATTGGCTAAAGATTACAAAAAAATCTTTGACGAGGTGTTAAAAGCTGTAAAATAACGATTAAACTATCCACAAACCGAATCTTGACAAAAACACTGAAATCTGTTATTTTACATTAACTTTGAAAACATAAAAAGCAAAAGAGGTCACAAATGTGTTTGGTATTGAGATTGAATTGCCCCCTCCTTCAATTCAATTCTTATATACCGAACACTTCGTGACCTTTTTTGTTGAAAAACTTTGCACTTTAAGGAGAAAGACATGGCAGACATCAATCATGTGGAAGCTTTGCTGAAAAAATTCATGGAAACCACTTCTTTCAAAGACAGCGCTCCTGAATTTCTCAGCGATTATGAGTGGTTTATCGAACCGCTCAATAAGGAAACCAACGAGGCTATTGCCGATTACATCAATTCCATCGGACTGAGAATCGATTTGGTTCCCGGACTCAAAGACAGGAAAGGCAAACCCCACGACTGCTTCCGCCTTAAATTCAGGGAGATAAATTCGATTCACAAGATGAAACACAGTTTCTTCGCGTTCAAGGTCTTCGCCCGCAAAGGCAATCACGGGCCGGCCGATGAATTCAAACTTCTCGGCAAAAAGAAAAAAACCAAGAAAGCCAAGGAGGTCGCCAACACGATCAAAAAACTCAAGAAATAGCACATTTGCTTCCAAGACGGCCAATATGGTCGTCTTTTTTTATTAACAAACAAAAAAACAACCCTTTTAGGATTGCTTTTGCGGGTCGGACGGGACTCGGCTTTGGCTCAAATTTTCTTCCAAAAATTTGGCCTAGCCACCGCCTCACGGTTTTATTCGCTCACAAGCTCAGAAAATATCGCTCCGGCGTTCTCGTCCCAACACGACACAAACTATTGTGTCGTTTCCTCCCACGAAAAAACAGTCCAAAGAGGATTGCTTTTGCGGGTCGGACGGGACTCGAACCCGCAACTTCCGCCGT
>CAYWMO010000096.1:0-3071 GCA_964459625.1 uncultured Gammaproteobacteria bacterium
CGATTGAATTAACTTCGGAAAAAGTGGGTTATTTGGGTGGAGAAGAAACGACTCTGCTGGAATCTGTAGAAGGGAAACGTCCGGAACCGCGACTCAAACCACCTTATCCGACAGATTACGGATTGTTTGGTTGTCCGACACTTGTCAACAATGTGGAAACCTTTTATGAAATAGCCAAAATAGTCAGAGGTGAATACGAAAATACCAGATTTTATTGTATCAGCGGAGATGCACCCAAAAAGGGGGTATATGAATTACCAGTGGATATGAAAATAGGTGAAATTTTACGTGTCACCAAAAATGTTCCGCGATTTGAATATTTTGTTCAACAAGGTGGGGGAGCTGCGGGGGAGATATTGACTCAAGACGATCTTGCGACTCCGCTTAAAGGCGCGGGCGGAATAGTAATTTATAATTTGAAAAAAACTGACACGAAAAAGTTGATTGAAAAGTGGATAAACTTTTTTTTCAAGTTTAATTGTGGTAAATGTGTACCTTGTCGTGAAGGTCTTTATCGTCTCAAAGAAATGCTTCAAGCCGGAGAAACAATAGATATGGTTTTATTGCGTGCTGTTTTGCGTGCCATGCGAGACACATCTTTTTGCCCTTTGGGTAAAAGCGTTTATTTACCGGTGGATTCAATGTTGGAAAGTGTCGGTATGGATTATAAAAATAAAAGAGATAAATAAGAGTGTTATGAAAAAAATAACTATCAAAATAGACGGAAAAAAAATAGAATGCGCCGAAGGAAAGAGTATTTTGCACGTGGCGCAAGAGAATGGAATTTATATTCCCAGTTTGTGTGACCACCCTGATTTGCAAGTAAAAGCCAATTGTCGAATGTGTGTGATAAAAATCAAAGGCCGGAATGGATTGTTTACTTCTTGCTCTACTATGGCGGAAGATGGTATGGAAATCACGACCGAAGACAAAGAAATACGTCGTAGTCGAAAAACCAATCTCGAACTTATTTTTGGAGAACATCATTTGGATTGTGAAGATTGTACTTGGAATAAACGTTGTGGAATTTTACAGTACCAAAAACCGGTTCGCGCGAAAATAACCCGTTTTCAAAATCGTAAAGATAAAAGACCAAGCAAACAATTCGGTCCGATAATTTTTGAAGGAAAAAAATGTATAGATTGTCGTAATTGCGTGGAAGTATGTCCTGTAGAGTATTACGAAATCAAAGAGAGAGGCAGTGATATTTCCATAGAACCGAGTAAAGATAAAAATAAAGATTGTGTTTATTGTGGTCAATGTATCGTTCATTGCCCGGCCGGCGCCATCAAAAGTGACGGGGAATTTGAAGAGATGGAAAAGGTTTTGGCTTTGAAAAAACAAGGTAAAATTCTAGTGGCACAATTTGCTCCCTCTATTCGTACTAGCATCGGAGAAGAATTTGGTATGCCTTATGGTTCCATCGCCACGGATAAATTATCTGCGGCCTTGAAAAAACTCGGATTTGATTATGTTTTTGACACCTCGGTCGGTGCAGATTTTACAACAACAGAAGAAGCCGGAGAAGCGGTAGAAAGAATTTTAGCAGGCAAAGATTTACCAATATTCACTTCTTGTTGTCCGTCTTGGGTCAAATATGTGGAATTTTATCATCCTGAATTTAGGAAAAATATTTCTCATGCCAGATCACCGCAAATGATGTTGGCGAGTTTGGTAAAAAATTATTTTGCTCCCAAACAAAACATTGATCCGAAAAGAGTGGTTATGGTCAGTATTATGCCGTGCACGGCTAAAAAATATGAAGCCGATAGGCCGGAGTTGAATTTTACCAATGGTTTGAAACCCATAGATTATGTTTGGACTACGCGAGAATTAGCCAGAGTTTTGATGAATAGAAAAATAGATCTCAAAACAATCAAAGAAATTCCGGCAGATAATCCGCTCGGCGATCCCAGTGGCGCGGGCGTGCTCTACGGAGCTTCCGGAGGGGTGATGGAATCCGCTTTGCGCACGGCTTATTATCGCTTGTTTGGACGCGATTTGGAGAAAGTTGATTTTGAACAAGTTCGCGGAGAAAACGGAATCAAACGCGCTGTTATAAAACTTTGTAAACCGGTTACTTTCGGCGCTGACAAATGCGTGGAATTGCGCGTAGCCGTGGTTAATGGTTTGAAAAACGCCAAAATAATTTTGGATGAATTGAAACAAAATCCGAAAAAATATCAATTTGTGGAAGTGATGGCATGTCCTTTGGGGTGTGTGGGCGGCGGCGGACAACCTTTACCGACCACCGAGGAGATTCGTCAAAAAAGAGCGGCCTCGCTTTATCAAATAGATAAAACCAAAAAAGTTCGTTTGGCGCATCAAAATCCGCAAGTGCAACAAGTATATAAAGAATTTTTAACGGACAAGAAATTAACCAAAGCCATGTTTGAAGTGGATTTTGTTCCGCAGAAAAAAACAGAAATTAAAATCAAAAAATAATATGGTTCAAAATAAAAATGAAAAAATCTATACGATTTTGATCGGTGGTCAGGCCGGTGACGGAGCTCGCGAAGCGGGAGTTAATTTAGGAAGAATGCTTTGCAAGTTGGGTTATCATGTTTTTAGTACTGTGGAATATCCGTCACTCATTCGCGGTGGACATAATTTTTGTCGAGTTTCTTTTTCCAAAGAAAAAATATCCAGCGATTATAGAGATCTCGATATTATAGTTGCTCTCAATCAAGAAACTATAGAATTGCATCAAAAAGAATTAAAAAAAGACGGTGTGATTTTTTTTGACAATGTACTCAAGGGTATTTCCGGAAAACCAGGAAAATCCATAAGTTTGCCTATAAGTTCCTATGCCAAAGAAGCCGGAGTTGCTCCCATGATGAAAACGGCTGTGGCTTTGGGAGCTCTATGTTATTATTTTGATTTTGATTTGGATGCGTTAAAAAAAGTATTTGAAGAAATTTTTAAAACCAAAGCGGAAGGAAATAATTTGTTGGCGCAAAAAGGATATGATTACTTACGAGATTTGAAAGTGATACAAAAACAAATAGATTTTCCGCTTTCCAAAGAAAAAGGATTAATGATTGATGGGAATGCGGCTTTAGGTGAGGGTA
>CAYWMO010000097.1:0-3042 GCA_964459625.1 uncultured Gammaproteobacteria bacterium
GGATTTTTTGGATTTGGTGCGAACCGGTTTTTGAACGGAAATTTTTGTTAAGTTTTTTTCCACCAATTCGGCAAAATTGCTTTCTTTCAAAAAGCGTCCATAGCCGACATTAAGCACGACTTTGGTGATTTTCGGAACTTGCATTATGCTTTTGTAACCGAATTCCTTCATCAAGGCCGGAACTACTTCTTTTTTGTATTTTTGATATAAATTGGGAGTCATATTTTTAATCGATAAACTGTTGGCATTTTTTGCAAACGCGTTTTTTGACGTCAGCTTCTTCTTTGGAAGATACTCTTACCGCCAATCCGCATTTCGGACAAATCACTTTAGCATTACTGACATGAAGCGGAGCGGGTAATTCTATAACTTGACCTTTTTCACCTTGTTTTCTGGCGCGTAAATGTTTTTTAAGCAAATTTACCCCCTCGACAACGATCTTATTTTCTTTTTTGAAGACTTGGATAACCTTGCCTTCTTTACCACGATCTTTGCCGGCGATAATTTTTACTTTGTCATTGGTTTTTATATTCATATTTTTAAAATCAAATTTCTTTTCTTTATAAAACTTCCGGGGCCAAAGAAATAATTTTTTGAAAACCTTTGACGCGCAATTCGCGAGCGATAGGTCCGAAAATACGAGTGCCCTTGGGTTCTTTGTTTTTTCTATCTACAATCACGGCGGCATTTTCATCAAAACGAATATAGGTGCCGTCTCCTCTTCTGGTTTCTTTGCAAATACGTACCAAAACAGCGTGAACGACCTCGCCTTTTTTGACCAAACCTCTCGGAGCGGCTTCTTTTACCGAGCAAGTCACAATATCTCCCAAACGAGCATAGCGTTTTTTATAACCGCCTAGCACGCGAAGGCATTGTAATTTTTTGGCTCCGGAATTGTCGGCCACTACTAACATTGAACGATGCTGAATCATATATTTCAAAAATTATTTTTGATCTTTAATCACCGCCGTCAAGCGCCATCTTTTGGTTTTGGACAACGGACGACATTCCACAAATCTGACGGTATCGCCGACTTTGGCGATTTTTTTCTCGTCATGAACATGAAATTTTTCGGAAACGCGATATGTTTTTTTATATTTCGGATGCATTTTTAAAGCGTCGATTTTAACCACTATGGTTTTTTCCATCGCTACGGAAACAACCTGACCGATGAAAGAGCGCACGCTTTTGCTTTTTGTTTGTTTCTTTTCCATACGATTTTATTATTTATTTAAACTGCGCAATTTCAGTTCTGTTTGAATGCGCGCAATGGTTTTTTTTGTTTCCGAAATTTTACTATTTTGTTTCAAACTTTGAGCACTGACTTTAAAACGCAAAACTCGCAATTCTTCTTTTAGATCGGCAACCATTTTTTCCAATTCTTCGGAAGTTTTAATTTTTATATCTTTAAAATCCATATTTTTTTCAAATTATTGTTTCACAATCATACGAGTTTTTACTCCTAGCTTGTGGCCAGCCAAAGTCATGGCTTCAGTAGCCGATTCTTTGGTGATACCGCCCATCTCGAAAATGATAGATCCCGGTTTAATAACGGCTACATAATGATCAGGGGATCCTTTACCTCCGCCCATCGGGGTTTCATTGCCTTTTTGAGTAACCGGCTTATCAGGAAAAACACGAATCCAAATTTTACCACCACGACGAACATAACGAGTCAATACGCGTCTAGCAGCTTCAATTTGACGGGAAGTAATCCAGCCGAAATCTTCGGATTTTAAACCGAAATCTCCGAAAGCCAAAGTTGTCAAACGAGTCGCTACGCCTTTTTGGCGACCGCGGCCTTTTTGCCATTTGCGATGCAATACTTTTTTAGGTAACAACATATATTTGTTTTAATTATTTCTTTTCTTCCCTTTTTTCAAATTTATCGCGACGTCCGAAGGCCTCTCCGTAATAAATCCAAACTTTAACGCCTATTTTTCCGTAAATAGTGTGGGCTTCAGCAAAAGCATAGTCGACATCGGAACGTAAAGTAATCAAAGACATTTTTCCGGCGGAAAGATTTTCGCGACGAGCGATTTCTACTCCGTTAAGACGACCGGCCATATTTATTTTTACTCCTTTGGCACCAGCGGCCATAACTTTTTCAAGTACTTGTTTCATGATACGACGGAACGGCACGCGTTTTTCTATTTCAGCAACAGCTCCTTGAGCGACAACTTGAGCGGAAAGAGCGGGTTGTTTTACCGGCAATACATTGATTTTAACTTTTAATTTATAACCTAAATATTTCTTTTCAATTTCTTTGCGAATTTCTTCCAGTCCTTGACCGCTGCGGCCAATAACCACGCCAGGTTTGGCTGCCAAAACGGTAATAACCATTTCTTTCGGTGTCCTTTCCAAACAAATGGAATCAATTCCAGCTTCTTTCAATTTTTTATTCAAAAAAGCGCGAATATTAACTTCTTGTTTCAAGAAGACGGCTAGTTGGTCTTTTTTACCAAACCATCTGGAATCCCAAACATAAATATTGGGAATACGATAAATTTTCGGATGTACTTTATGTCCCATAGGTTTAAAATTATTTTTTAACTTTTTTTTCTTTTCTTTCCACCGATATCAAAATCATTGTAACATGGGAGGTTCTTTCTCTTATCGGGGTGGCTCGACCGTGCGCCTTAGGCATCCAACGTTTGAGCATCGGACCGCCATCAACAGTGATATTTTTGATAAACAATGTTTCTTCGTCCAACTTAAAATTATTTTTGGCATTGGCAATGGCGGAATTGAGCAATTTCAAAACCGGCAAAGCCGCTCTTTTATTGGTTAAAGTAAGAATGTCACGAGCTCGCAAAGCCTTGCGTCCTTTTACCAAATCGGTAATCAAACGAACTTTTCGCGGTCCCATTCTCAAAAATCTTAATTTTGCTATTACTTCCTGATTCATATATTTAATTATTTTTAGCAAAATCGTTTTTGATTTAAGTTTAAAGAAATTTCTGTTTATTTACAGTCTTTAATCTACATTCTTAGTGTGATTAGCTCTAAATGATTCTTAACTAGGCTTGAGCTGGGCATTAG
>CAYWMO010000098.1:0-816 GCA_964459625.1 uncultured Gammaproteobacteria bacterium
ATAGGATACGAAGGTTCAATAGATAGTTTTGATTTGGAAGAATGGGAAAAAGAACATAAAAAAGAAGAAGAAAAGAAAGAAGAAAATATCAAGGAGGTTTCACAAAAGAGTGAACCGACGGTGGAAAAAAAGGTTAAAAAAATAATCAAAGAAACGGACAAACGAATGATTGAGGGCGGTATTTTTGGTGAAAATTTTCATAGAAAATAAGGGTTTTTTGGTTATTTTCATTAAATAGCTTTATAAATAAAGGGTTTTCCACAGGGCAGGGGCTGTTGCTATTGATTTTATTGGTGTATAATAAACCGTGGGTTAAGGAAAATCCAATTTCCACCCGCAAGATTAATTCATTTATTAATTTAAGTTAATTTTTACCACTATGGCAAAAATGACCAAATCTCAATTGTTGGGAGTGCTTTCCGAAGCTACCAACTTGAGCAAGAAGGAAGTTTCTAATTTCTTGGACGCAATGACCAACGTTGCTTACAAAGAAGTTAAAAAAGGAAACGAATTTGTGATTCCTGGTTTTGGAAAATTGATCAAAATCAAAAGAGCTGCTCGCATGGGTCGTAACCCGGCTACCGGCGAAACTATCAAAATTCCGGCAAAAACAGTGGTAAAATTCCGTGTTGCCAAAGCTGCCAAAGACGCAGTTCTATAATTTTACAACAAATAAAACAAAAAGATCCGACGTAAAAAGCGGATCTTTTTGTTTGTTGCCGGAAGTGCATTTTTTGTGTTAAAATATAATAAAATACTAATTAATTTTTTTATATGGACAATGAACATCTTACACCTGTGACGCAGGTATCGCAA
>CAYWMO010000098.1:826-3012 GCA_964459625.1 uncultured Gammaproteobacteria bacterium
ATAACGTTGTTAATACGGAAAAAAGAAGGTTTTGTTTATTAAATAGCGCTTGGTGGCCGTTTGTCGCTTTTTTATTTTTTTCTTTGATTTACATAGCGGTATTTAAAATTTTAAAGCCGGAAGCGACAGATATTGTCAATCCGACGATTGCCAAGATTTTTAAAAATTACAGTCTGTGGTTCGGTGTAGTGTTCGCTTTTTTGATAATGTTGTCAGGATATGTTTTATACGGTCTCAAGTCTTTGTTTAAAATGGGAAAATTTTATTTTTTAAACCCCTTGCTTTTGGCTTTGGCGGTGACACCTTGGTTTAATTTGGCCTATGCTCTTTTGTACAAAGAAAAGAGGTATACCGACATCGGTAAAGGATTGATAAGTTATGCAGGAACTTCTTTGTGGTGGACTTGTATTGTGATGTTTGGTTTAGCCACTGTTTGGTTTTTGGTTTCCTTAATAATTTTTTTAAAAAAGAAATAATATGTCGCGAAAAATAATTTTTGGACTTATTTTGTTTTTATCTCCGTTTGTTTTGACAGGTTGTGTCGGTGAATTGCAAGCCGTGCTTTGTGATTTTTTTCCCGACGGCGACCATTGCTACCAGGGTGCGGCCGTGCAGTCGGGTGATATGGAAGATTGCGAGAAAATTTCCGGAGAAAAGTTCAAAGATGTCGGTTCCAACCCTCCACGCGATAAATGTTATTTGCAAATTGCGGAAAATACCGGTAATTTGGAAGCTTGTAAAAAAATCAAGGGCGGACCGATGTCCTACACTATGGACGAATGTATTTTGAGTGTTTCTCTCACTTATGAAAATCCGGCCGGTTGCAAAATACTTTCCGGTTCGGCCAAATCGCAATGCTTGCGAGAATTGGGAATAAAAATAACACCGGAAAAAGTTTTAGAAGTGGATAGTGCCATAAATGATTTGAAAGAAACTCTCAAAAACGGTTCTGACTCTGATT
Source organism: uncultured Gammaproteobacteria bacterium (assembly GCA_964459625.1). Lineage (GTDB taxonomy): Bacteria > Patescibacteriota > Patescibacteriia > Magasanikbacterales > GWA2-37-8 > JAKLGL01. The sequence goes on from CAYWMO010000098.1 coordinate 1,788, forward strand.
TGGAAAAACAACTCAAAGGATTGGAAGATAAACGCAAGGAAATGATCGGTGTAATGAGTAAAGAAAATCAAGCCGAATACGTCAAATTGTCCGATCCGATAAATCAGGAAATAATTGGTGATTTTGCTACTGGTGATATTGATTCCGGATTGAAAAATAAACTGATAACTTTCAACGAAAAACTGAAAAGCCAAGGACTCAAAATGACTATGGAACAATATGAGGCGGTTAGAGATTATTATCAATTTATTTCCGATCCCAAAAACGATATAGAAAAAATGGACGACGAAGCCATAGCCAAAGATCGTTGGAACGAAAAAGTCGGTAATGTTGTTGAAAAATTTAAATTTTGGAAAACTAACTCAACAGAAGCTGAAAAAAATTATGATGAACAATTGCGTTTTTACGAACGTATGTTGGAACGCCAAGAGGCGATTGCCGGAGGATTGACGGAATTACAACAAGATTTCGAAAGAAATATGGGAATGGTACTTGGTGCGGGTAAAGATAAAATTGTGGATATTGCCAAAGATAAACTTATTGAAAGTATATTTGGAGAATTGACCGGCAAAACCGTCGGTTGGTCAACGGCAATTATCGGTGAAGCTCTAGATACGGTCAAAGGTGAAGCAAAAAGCATGGAATTTCGCGGTTTGGTTCGCGCCTACAACAAAGGGATGGAAGAAGAATTGGGAAAGTTAGGCGGAGACGTAGAGCGGGCTCATGCTGAAGTAGTCAAAAAACTTTATGGCAATCCTTATGAATATGAAGACCAAAACAATTTTGCCAAATATGGAAATATTTTGGAAAATAAAGATTGCGACGGCAGTAATCCGCACTGCATAAAACACGATGTGTTTTGGAAAGCCATGAAAAAATCTTACAAATATCAACATAGATAAAAAGAATTTTATCGGGGTCGCCAAGACCCCGATAATTTTTTGGCAAAAATAGTCAAAATATGGTATAATAAAGGCCGTTAAAATAAAAAGTTTTATGAAAGTTATCAATAAAATTCAAACAGCCAAACTACTCGGTCGGGGTGGAGCGGAATTTCCCACGGCTTTCAAATGGCTCAGTGTTGCCAAAGGGCATTTAAAAGAATTTAATCAACCGGTTTACGTGATATGTAACGGTGCCGAAGGCGAACCGGGTATGTTCAAAGACGGATATATTTTGCAAAATTATCCGGAGCTGGTGGTGGAGGGGATCAAAATCGCCATGG
>CAYWMO010000099.1:0-2980 GCA_964459625.1 uncultured Gammaproteobacteria bacterium
GGGATTTATTGACGCAATATTTATTGAAAAGAGGTTTTAATGTTGATGATTTGGTCGCAGCCGGACTTTCTTTGAAAAAAGAGAATAACAGAGGGTATTTTGATCGTTTTCGAGGCCGAATAATGTTTCCTATCTCCGATGTTCACGGTAATATAGTCGGTTTTACCGGAAGAGTTTTGGTAGAAACGGAAAATTCCGGCGGTAAATATGTTAACACTCCCCAAACGGAAGTTTATGATAAATCTCGTGTGCTTTACGGTTTGCATAAAGCCAAAAGTGAAATTAAAAGCAAAGATTTGGCTGTATTGGTAGAAGGACAAATGGATGTCGTTGCTTGTCACCAAGCGGGAATGAAAAATGTTACCGCGGCTTCGGGTACGGCTTTGACGGAAGAACAAATTATTTTAATAAAAAGATTTACGCGTAATTTAGCCATGGCGTTTGATGCTGATGCGGCCGGAGAAAACGCCGCCAAGCGAGGAATTGATGCGGCCATAGCTCAAGGAATGAACGTTAAAATTATTCAAATTCCTAAAGGAGCAGGTAAGGATGCCGATGAATGTCTCAAGAAAAATCCCGAAATTTGGTTTACGGCGGTGGATAAAGCCAAACTTATTATGGAATGGTTTTTTGACAGAGTATTGGAAAGATATTCTTTGCAAAATTCCGAAGAGAAAAAGAAAGCCGCCGGCGATCTTTTGGAACAAATAAATAAAATTCCGGAAAGAATAGAACAGGATTATTGGTTGCAAAAAATGGCTGATAGATTTAGTGTGCAGACAGAATTGTTGCGTCAAACTATGAAAAATTTGGAAAAGATGAAAAACCCGAAGCAAAAAATAAACGACAAAATCGGCGCAAGTTCGGGAGAAAAAAATATTTCGGAATTGTTTGACAGTCGCAGCAGGTCGTTAGAAGAACAACTATTGGCTATTTTAACGATAAAGCCCGGTTTTTTGGTTGAAATCAAAGATAAAATGAGAATTGATTTTTTTGTTTTTCCGGAATTTAAACAGCTTTACGAAATCATCTTAAACGGCTATAATAATAAGGCCGAAATTAATAGAGAAGCCGTCAAATCGATTGCGACGCAAAACAACTTACAAGAATTGGTTGAATTATTATCGATGAAAGGGGAAAAGGATTTCGGAGAAAAAGACGACAAAGAATTAAAAGAAGAATTTTTAAAAACTTTTGACGAAATTTTCAAAGAATGGGTTAAAAACGAAAGAAAAAAGATCAAACTTCTATTGAATGAGGCGCAAGAAAAAAACGATGCCGAAGCTATGGAAAAATATTTTAAAGAGTTTTCGGAATTAAACAAAATTAAAATTTAAAAGAAAGTATGAAAAAAACCGGAATCAAATCAAAAAAAATTAAAAAAATCAAAAAAGCCGTCGTTAAGGCGATCAAGAAAAAAGTTTTGAAAAAAAAGACGGAGAAAACAAAAAAACCGATAACAAAAAATAAGAAAAGCGGACTTAAAAAAGTTGTCGTGAAAAAAAAACAAAAACCGTTTAAAAAACAGAAAATCGTCAAAACGTTCAAAAAAAGCAAGACCAAAAACAAACCGGTATTTGTTTTGGAAGAAGTTCAAGAACCGAGCGAGGAAAGAGTTTGGGGATTGATAAGTAAAGGACGTAGTCGCGGTTTTATTACTGAAGTGGAATTGAATACAGTTTTTTCTAGACCAGAAAGGTATCTGGATCTATATGAAGGGTTTTTGGATTTGATGGAGAAAAATGGCCTTTCTTTGGTGGAAAATGAAACCGGTTTATTGGGAAATCGCGAATCACACAAAGAAATCCTTAAAGAATTTCAAGGTGAACAACCGGACATGGCGACTCCTTTTGATTTGGGTCAAATTTCCGCCGATTCCATCCAAATGTATTTGAGAGAAATAGGTAAAATTCCTCTTTTGACTACCGAAGAAGAAGTGTCTTTGGCCAAACGAAAAGAAAAAGGAGAAAAAGCTGCGGAAAGAAAATTGATAGAAGCAAACTTGCGTTTGGTGGTGTCTATCGCCAAAAAATTTGTGGGAAAAACTCTTTCACTTTTGGATTTGATTCAAGAAGGAAATATCGGCTTGTTTCGAGCGGTTAAAAAATTTGATCATCGTAAAGGTTATAAATTTTCTACCTATGCTACTTGGTGGATAAGACAAGCCATAACTCGCGCTTTGGCCGATCAATCGCGCACTATTCGTATTCCGGTGCATATGGTGGAAACCATCAATCGTTTTCAACAGGTGCAACGTAGATTGCTCCAAGACTTGGGTCGCGATCCGACCGCCGAAGAATTGGCCGCGGAAATGGGAGAAGAAGTGGATAAAATCAATCATATTATCAAAATATCTCAAGATACCGTGTCTTTGGAAGTTTCCGTCGGCGACGACGATGATAATTCTTCTTTGCAAGATTTTATTGAAGACGTAAAAAATATTTCTCCGGATCGAGCGGCTGGGTTGCAGATTTTACGTGATTATGTGAAAAATGCTATCAAAGATTTGGCGCCTCGCGAACAGAAAATTTTGGAAATGCGTTTTGGACTTAGCGACGGTGTCACACACACACTCGAGGAAGTCGGTCAAGAGTTCGGCGTGACTCGCGAGCGTATTCGTCAAATAGAAGCCAAAGCTTTGGAAAAAATTAAAAGCATGAATATTGTCGGTAAATTGCGAGATTACTAAATTACGCACAAAGATAATATATGAAAATCGTTTTGTCCGGCGGCGGTACACTGGGCCCTGTGGTTCCTCTTTTGGCGGTTTATGAAACTTACAAAGAAAAATATCCGCAAACGGAATTCATTTGGGTGGGAACGCGAAAAGGTCCGGAACGAGAAATGATCGAAAAAAGAGGGATAAAATATCGAGCTATTTTTACAGCGAAATGGCGTCGTTATTTTTCTTTGAAAAATATTAATGACTTGATCAAATTAGTGTTTATTTTTTTTGATTCGTTATTCTTTTTGATTAAAG
>CAYWMO010000100.1:0-2936 GCA_964459625.1 uncultured Gammaproteobacteria bacterium
GTGCTATTACGATATCTTTTGACTTATATTCTATTTATATCAATTTAATTAAAAATTGTCATCTTTTGTCAAATAAAAAGCCGCCTTTTGAGAAGACGGCCGGATAAAGAACAGTGCGGAGTTATTTCTGAAAGAGCATACGCTCTTTCATCCATCTTTCGATGGTGATAGCCACCGGTTTTCGGAAATCACTCCTATAATATCTTTCAATTTCCTTCAATGTGGATTTATAAATATTAATATCCACACCAAAGAAAAATGCGATACACCTGAATGATTCTAAAATCCCTATCGTGTTTTCGTCATTTCTGACGAAATCATCAACATCGTCATTTCTGATGAAATCATCGACCAAGGAACTCCACAAGACCATATGTAGAAGTTCCACAGCTTCACATGAACCGGGTTTGACATTCAAACTCCTTTCCTTCGAAAATTTAGAGATCAGTTCTTTCACTTCGTCCGGACTCTGAAAATTTCCCTTACAAAGGACCGTAATAACCGGCCGGTTGATGAAGAAGTCGGAAAGGTCTTTTTCAAAAACCTTCAAGAACCTTTCTGCTTTGGTAAATTTTTTCTGTCTAAGAAGACGCTCCAAATTGAAAGACAGGAGTTCCTGAATTTCCGACAGAGTCAGCTTTTCCTCACAGATAAGCTCTTCAAAGATCTTCTTTCTACTGAAAGATCTCCTCATAGACAGATCGGGCAGCAAATTAAAATCGCTGCGTTTGTAAATCTCTCGCAGTTCAAAGTAAATACTGATTGACGAGATGATCACGGGTTTGGCAGGCGGTCTTAACGTCATGTGTTTTTCCTCCGAAAAAAGATAATTATTTTAAAGAACATCAAATCCGCAACCGCAGAATTGACTGCTTATTTTAATAAAAAAACGGTTTTTTGTCAAGTATTCTCGCGTGTTGATAAAAAACCGTTAATATTTTCCTATTTTAGCCAAAATATGCTATACTATATTTGTCCAAAAAGGATATGGTTTTTCGTATTTAGGATTTTATTTTTTTCAATAATTTTACCTTTTTCAAACTTTTATGATCTATGAACCATCTTATCGCGAGGCGATAAAAAACGCTTTTGTCCTCGTTTGGAAAAATAAATCGCTTTGGGTTTTTGGTATCCTCGCCGCGCTTTTCGTCAGTCCTTTCGGTTTGGGAGGATTTTGGGGACAATTTTTATTGGTAGGCAAAGAATCTCTTACTATCAGTTATTTTCCGTGGTCTGAGATGTTTCGTTGGCTGGCCAACAGTGATCCGGCCAGTTTTGTTTCTTTGGTCTGGTTTTTGGAAATAATTTTAGCGGTTTTTGCAATCGTTATCTTCGTTTCCGTCTGTTCGCAAACATCTTTGATAATCAACTCTTGTGAATATTACAAAAAGAAAACTCATTCCAAACTTGCCGATACTTGGCACAAGAGTTATCGTTATTTTTGGAAAATATTCGGGATAGATATGGTTCGTAAATTGTTATTAACTCTACTGGTAGCTTTTACCGCCGGGCTTTGGTTTATCACTTCCGTCAATGATTTTTGGACATCTTTATTTTTGATCTTATCTTTTATAATAGTGCTTTTTCTGGTTTTATCCATTTCTTCCATCACTATTTACGCTTCGGGTTATGCGGTTATCGATAACGAAAGTTTTTGGGGAAGTTTTAAAAAAGGATTTTTGCTTTTCAAAGATCATTTTCTAGTTTCTTTCGAAATAAGTTTACTGATGTTGGCACTTGATTTGGTGTTAGCTTCTTTTATGTCGACGATTATAGTCTTGGCTTTTGTCCCCGCAACTGTTTTGTGGTTTTTGGCCGCCTTATTTAACAGCTTGTTTTTGTTGAATTTTTCCATTGTTTTGAGCATTTTGACTATTACCGTCTTTATTATTCTTTTGGGCGGTTTTTACAACGCTTTCAATACCGGAACCTGGATGTATTTGTTTATGAAAATGCATCACCGCGGAATCTTTTCTCGCATCGGTCACCTTTTTATTAAACTTTTCCAAAAATAATCTATGTCCGATTTTCAATCCATCAATGATTTGATGAAAAAAGGAGGAACCAAAAAAAAGACGGACGACGTCCAGGATTTGTTAAACCAAAAAATAAAAACTATTCGCCAAAAAGGCAGAGAAGAAGACACTGAAAAAAAAGCCAGAGAGTCCGGCGTGTCTTATATAAATCTTTACGGTTTTCCGGTTTCGGCTGAATCTTTGCGTGTAATTCCCGAAGCACAAGCTCGCGAAAAAAATATCGTTTGTTTTTATGCCGCTCCGGATAAAATAAAAATCGCCAGCACGGATATAAACGAAGAAATCAAAGAAATAACTTACCAGCTCGGAGAAAAAAATCATGCCGACACGGAACTTTATTTGATTTCTCAAAACAGTTTGGAATATGTTTTCAAAATGTATGCCAATTTGCCGGTTATTAAACCCATCAGCAAAGACATCAATATCACCGAAGAAGAACTCAACAAATATCAAGTAGAGATGAACAACATTCAAACACTGGAAGAAAAATTCAAAAATGTAAACATTACCGACATTTTAACTTTGATTATCGCTTCGGCTTTGAAATTAAACAGTTCCGATATCCACGTGGAAGCCGAAGAAAAAGGCATAGCTGTGCGTTATCGCATTGACGGAGTACTTCACGATGTCGCCAATTTGCCGATAGAACAATGGAAAAGATTTGTTTCTCGTATCAAACTTTTGGCTGCTCTCAAAATCAATATTACCGACAAACCGCAAGACGGTCGCGTCACTTTGAAACTTCCTTCCGGCAGTATTGATGTTCGCGTGTCCACTTTACCTACTACCTATGGCGAAAGCGTAGTTATGAGAATTTTGTTTTCCGGCAGCAAAGGAGTTACTTTTGACGATTTGGGTTTCTATGGCGAATCTTATAATCGTCTCAAACGAGAAATTGAA
>CAYWMO010000101.1:0-2872 GCA_964459625.1 uncultured Gammaproteobacteria bacterium
CTTCTTTGCCGAGTAAGTCGGTAACAGTAACGTCTTTGGCGCGAACAGTATTCAATTTTTTAAGATTGCGACTGATTTTCACCAAATTTTTATTGCTTTCGTCGTTGAGCAAAACAAAGTTTTTATTTTTACTCGGTAAATTTTTCAAAAATTCAGCAACTAACTTGGTTTTTGGTTCGGCAAAATTAAAATCTTCAATCACATAAAACGCGTTATTTTGAGCTTTGTCGGTCAAACACATTTTAACCGCCAAACGTCTGGTGTTTTTGTTGATTTTCATTTTCCAGTTTCGTTCGGATGTCGGACCAAAAGTCACACCACCACCGCTCCAGATAGGAGAGCGAGAAGATCCATGACGAGCACGACCGGTGCCTTTTTGGGCCCACGGTTTTTTGCCGCCACCTCTGACATCACCTCTGGTTTTGGTATGAGCTATAGATTCGCGAGCATTGCTAGTTTGCGCGACATAAACTTGATGAACCACTGCCGGTTTGACTTCAACGTTAAATACGGCGTCGTTTAATTCTACGGCTCCGATTTCTTTACCGGAAAGATTATAAACTGCTGTTTTCATATAGATTCAAATATTTAAGCGTTGTTTTCAGCCGGAGTTTCCTCTGCGACGCTTGCTGATTTAACTTCGACCTCGGCGTTTTTCTTGGTGATTTTTAAATCGCCGTTACCTTCGATAATCAAAAATCCGTTACGTCCTCCAGGTACGGCTCCTTTGATATATAAAATATTTTCTTGCGGATTGACTTCCACTATTTCCAAGTTTTTGATAGTTACTTGTTCGCCACCCATACGTCCGCCCATGCGCATGCCTTTGAAAACTCTTTGCACGCCGCCAGCGCCGATAGAACCAGGCATTCTCAAGTTGTCTTTATGACCGTGAGAAGCAGGACCCCCGCGAAAATGATGTCTTTTGACTACACCCGCGAAACCGCGTCCTTTGGAAAAACCGATTACATCAACCACATCTCCGGAAACAAAAGTTTCAGCGGTTATCAAATCTCCTTTTTCCACACCGTCGGTTTTTTCCACGGCAAAATCTTTCAAAAAGCGAACGCTTTGCAAACCTTTCAAATGACCGGCTTGAGGTTTACTCAAACGAAATTCTTTTTTGTCGCCGAAACCAACTTGTAAAGCTTTTTGGTTGTCTTTGTTACCATCTTTTACTTGTACTACAACGCAAGGACCGGCTTGCACTTTCGTGACCGGAACCACTTCGCCGCTTGGTAAAAATACCTGCGACATCTCCAATTTTTGTCCTAAAATAAATTTCATAAATAAATAAGTGTCATAGGCCTCTCGCTTCGGGTTAAAACGAGGTGCTTAACAAAAAAACTAGAAGCGCTAACATCGATATTTCTATCATCAATGATACTGCTTCTAGCCCTTTTTCTGCGTACCCTCATTCAATATCGCAGGAAACCCTTTAAAAAAGAGTTCTTTGGCTTTTTACAATACATTTATTTTTGTTAGCGTTATCCTTTCTTTTTGCATTATCGATTCTTTTGCCTAAAGGTTTTTGGTCGATTTAAAATCGAACAATCTTATTTAGTTAAAGATTCAATAATAAATTTTTTCCCATCCTAAGTCATTTTTTGACTTTTGTCAACCCGTCTTGATTTATTTTTAATTTTTAGACAGGTGAGGAGATTTAAAAAATTATTCCTCGGGAAAACTTTTCTGTTGTAAACAAACTTTTTTACATTTTAATTTCCACGTCCACGCCGGAAGGCAAATTTAAGCTCATCAAAGCGTCAATGCACTTGGCGGAGGCGTCCAAAATATCAATCAAACGTTTATGTACGCGCATTTCGTACTGTTCGCGAGCGTCTTTATGCACAAAGGTTGAGCGGTTGACGGTAAATTTATTCACTTCGGTCGGAAGTGGTACCGGGCCGATAACTTTGGCATCGTTACGTTGCGCCGTTTCGATAATGGTTTTTGTCGCTTGATCGATTATTTTATTGTCGTAAGCGCGAATTTTAATTCTGATTCTGCTTACTTCGGCATGTTTCTTAGTTGTCGGATTTTTTTCTGTCATGTGATTTACATTAAAGAACTTTATAGTCCAAGGGGGCGCAATTACTTGCACCCCCTCGTCTATAATTATTTAATAATTTTGGTTACCACACCGGAACCTACAGTACGACCGCCTTCACGGATAGCGAAGTTCATTTTGTCTTCCATAGCAACCGGTTTGATAAGTTTAACAGTAATAGATACGGTATCGCCCGGCATTACCATTTCAGTGCCGGCAGGCAAAGCGACTTCACCGGTAACATCGGTAGTTCTGATATAGAACTGCGGTTTGTAACCGTTGAAGAAAGGTTTGTGACGACCACCTTCTTCTTGTTTAAGCACATAAACTTGAGCTTCGTATTCGGTATGAGGAGTGATGGAACCAGGTTTGGCCAAAACCATACCTCTTTCCACATCTTCTTTTTTGGTACCGCGAAGCAACAATCCGGCATTGTCTCCGGCTTGACCTTCTTTCAATTGTTTGTTGAACATTTCAATACCTGTAACTACAGTTTTAGCAGGTTCTTCGTTCAAACCAACAATCGCAACTTCGTCATTGATATGGATAGCACCGCGTTCAATACGACCGGTAACTACAGTACCACGACCTTCGATAGAGAAAACATCTTCAACCGGCATCAAGAAAGGTTTGTCAATATCGCGAGTCGGAGTCGGAATGTATTCGTCAACGGCTTTCATCAAATCCAACACCGGTTTTGCAGAAGCTTCATCGGTAGGATTTTGCAAAGCTTTCAAAGCTGAACCGCGAACGATAGGAGTAGTGTCTCCAGGGAAATTGTATTTTTTCAATAAATCGCGAACTTCAGCTTCTACCAAGTCA
>CAYWMO010000102.1:0-2749 GCA_964459625.1 uncultured Gammaproteobacteria bacterium
CCTGTTAAAAAAATAGGGAGTTCGTATAATGGTAGTACAAGGGTCTCCAAAACCTTTAGCGCGGGTTCGATTCCTGCACTCCCTGCTAAATCTAAAACCACCCCATTTGGGTGGTTTTAGATTTATAGTAATAGTGTGACAGGGATCGAACTTTGCTGCCAAATTAAAAACCATCGGTGTTTTTAATCCGACGATTTCTAATTTGAGATTATTAAGCTTGAGGAGCTTCTTCTGTTGAAGTTTCTTCGGCTGGGGTTTCTTCAACTGGAGTTTCTTCGGTAGTAGGAGCGTCTACTTCCGGGTTGGTTTCTTCGGAAACAACAGTGTTGTTTTCCTCGTCAAAATTTACGAACATAGTCGTTAAATTTAAGAATAACTGACGACTAGTGGTAGCCGACTGAAAGAGTTTAACAAGCATGATACGATGTGTCAATCCTTTAAACTGTTGATAACCAAAATTTTGTAACTTTTGGCTTTACAAAAAGGTATAGTATTATATACTGAATAAGTATGGAAAAAACGAAAAACGTATTATTTGAAAAAATGTATTCTACCCAAATAGACAAAGTTTATCGTTTTGTCTTTTTTCGAGTAGGTAATAATAGAGAAACGGCCGAAGATCTTACTTCGGAAATATTTTTGCGGGCACTGGAGTATTTTGACAGTTATGACAGTGCTAAAAGCCAAAGCGCTTGGCTTATGACTATCGCTAAAAATTGTTTAGTGGATCATTATAAAAAACAAAAGCACAATGTGTCTTTGGAAACGGCTATGACGGATGATGAAGATTTTAACAAGGTGGATAGATTATTGTTTTCTGCAGCTAAAGAAAACTTTGCTAAAGTTGGTTTAAATCTGGAGGTTATGGAAAAACTAAATAATTTAAATGAAAATGATAGAGAAATTGTAACTTTTCATTATCTTTACGGGTATAGTTATTTAGAAATCGCGCAAATGCGGGGGATGAGTGAAACCGCGGTAAAAGTGGCCGCGCACCGCGCGCTCAAGAAAATAGCGAAATAATATGAATTTTAAACAAAGATACAATCTATGGAAAGTAAAAAGATCTACCGGTCCCAGTGGAGTTTTTAAGCGTGAATTGCAAAAGAAATTGGAAATTGCTTGGAATGATAAATATACAGTGAAGAACTATTGGTTCCAAACCAGGATTTTCAAGTTTACCGCCGCCGGCATGATCGCCGTGCTTTTAGCCGGCAGTTTTGGAACGGGAGCTTATGCTTATTACAGTCCGGAAGTGACGGAAGGATCAATTTTATATCCGGTGAAAAATACCATTGAAAAATTGGAAGAAAAAACAAAACGTAATCCGGAAGCTCAGGCGAAATTTTATTTGAAACAATTACAAAGACGCGAAGCGGAGAAGAAAAGATTGGAAGAAAAAAGTAAAGTGGGGGAAAACCTGGACACTCAGATAGAAAAAATAGGGGAGAAGTTGGAGCAAATAAATAACAAATTACAAAACCAAGAACTAAAAGATCAAAAACTCAAACCCCGGATAGAACAACGTTTGCAGGAACGCAAAAAAATGTTGGAAGAAAAACAAATCAGGTTTGAGAATAAAAAACAGGAAGTGGAACAACGCACGCAAGAAAGAACCCAAAGGGAATTACAAAACAGGGAGAGAAATCGTATAAATTAAATAAAAGCCAAAAACAAAAAAAACGCCACAAGTGGCGGTTTTTTTGTTTTATTTTAAAGCAGTTTGTTTATCTAGTGTTTCATTTACCAACCTATCGGCTTCTTTGTTGTTCTCTCTGGGTGTATGGCGATAAGAAACTTTTTTGAATTTGGCGCTAGCATTGTAGGCTTGGACGAAAAGTTTTTGTAAGGTAGGTTCTTTGACTTTGAACAAGCCCTTCATCTGGTTGACTATCAAGTCGCTATCTAAAATACATTCTATTTCCGTCCCGCCGAGCTCATGTGCTCGCTTGAGTCCGGCGATAAGTGCGCTGTATTCGGCGAAGTTGTTTGTTTGTTCGCCTAAATAAACCCCAAACGCATCCAAATTTTTTCCGGTTTCGTCTTTAATAACTACACCAGCTGCTGCTGGACCGGGGTTACCTCGAGCGCCACCATCGGTAAAGATTGCTAATTTCATATTTTAAAATTATTTTTTTAATACTCCAATTTCCACAGTCCTTCTTTGTCTTCAAATTTTCCTCCGAAATAAAGAATGCGTTTATCACTGTCGGAAACGGCCGTATTTATTTTTTTATTTATTAACTCGTGAGAAACCAGATAATAGGGGAACAAAACTGAAGTATTTTCCGCCCATATCAAACCAAGAGTATTATATTTATCCAAAGGAATGATTTCCTGTAATTGCAACCCGGAGCGGTTCAATAAAATAGGTTCTTCGTTTTGTGCTTTTGTCCAAATTTCCCAAGGGGTCCAAGAAATGAACCAATCGTTATATTTTGAAAATAAGTATTTTTCTCCGGCTATCGTATATTTTTTATTGTTGGAAAAAAGAAACATTTCCGGTTGGTTTTTTTTCTTGAGTAAAACCAGATCTCCTTTAGCCGTCAAAATTTGCCAAAAGTCGGACGGAGTTTCAAAATCGGCGAAAAACAATTTGCTGAACCCTAAGGCATCCTTTGTTAAATTGGCTTTTTTTGTGGTCGTATTGTCGACCAGAGTCCAAAGTTGTCCATTTTCCATGAACCAATCGGTAAAATTGTTTTTTGTTATAAATACCAACTCCAATTAATGCTTCATTTTTTTCGGC
>CAYWMO010000103.1:0-2748 GCA_964459625.1 uncultured Gammaproteobacteria bacterium
GTCAATAAAATGGCCAGATTTAATCTTTTGATTTTGAGTCCTGATCAATACGTGACTAGAAAAGACGTGTTAAATAAAATAAAGAAGATAAATCCGGAAATAATTTTGTTGGCTTATGTTCCGAGTCAAAGTTATAATTATCAATATTGGCCGCAAGATGCGGTGTTCAAAAATTTGACGGTTACGGACGCTTGGTGGTTGCGTGACAGCCGGGGAAATATAGTTTCCACTTGGACCGGTATTAGAAATACTGACATGAGTGAAGGGTGGAGTAATGCTTTGATAAGTTTTGTAAAAAACAACGTATTACCAACAGGTGATTGGGACGGAGTTTTTTGGGATATGGTTGATGATGGTATATCTTCTCATAACGGCGGAGACATAGATTTGAACAGAGACGGAGTAAGAGATACGGCTAAATACGCCAATGAAGAATGGAATCGTCGAGTGGCTTATTTTTTGCAAAAGAGCCGTGAAGAATTAAATGTGAAGTATATTGTTATTAACGGCAGTTCCAACAGAGATTATCAAACGCAAATCAACGGTCGTATGTATGAAGATTTTCCCACTCCTTGGGAATTAGGCGGAACTTGGAATGCAATAATGAAAGGATTGGAAAAAAACAAAACGTTGAATTTAAAACCGCAGGTTTATATTTTTAACGGTACTTCCAAAAATACCGGCAACGCCGCCAATTATCGTCGTTTTCGTTTTGGTTTGGCCAGTAGTTTACTTATCGACAATGTTTTTTACAGTTTTGATCACGGCACGGAAAATCACGGGCAAATATGGTGGTATGATGAATATGATGTTAAATTGGGGGATCCACAATCCGCGCCTTATTCAATTGCCGGAAAAACAAAATATTCCGACGATGTTTGGCGTCGCGATTATACCAACGGTATTGCTCTGGTAAACACTACCAAAAAAACTTATGAAGTGGATTTGGGAGCGGAATATGAAAAAATTTCCGGCAAACAAGATGTGACGGTCAATGATGGTAATGTGGTCAGCCGATTGCGTTTGGGAGCTTTAAACGCTATTTTACTTCTCAAAACTTTTCAGGATTTGAAAGAAACGGTTTTTATCAATGGTAATTTTATAAAATTTTTCAGTTATGAAGGTAAAAAATCTCGTAACGGATTTTTTGTTTATGACGGTAGTTTTAGAGGGGGAGTTAAAATTTATCGCGGTGATATTGACGGCGACGGAAAAGAAGAAAAAATCACCGCTTATTTAAACAAATTGGAGATTTATAACGGAGCGGGAGAAAGAGTCTATAACGATTTTCCTTTTGGCACGACTTTTCGTGGTAATTTGAATTTTTTTGTCGGCAATATTTATCCGGGTAAAGAAAAACAAATTATCATTGGCGGTGATATGTTAAATCAAATCGCGGTTTTAAATACCAAAGGTGAAATAACCGTTAAACCGCTTTATCCGTTGGGTAAAAATTATAAAGGCGGATTTTCTGTGGCTATCGGCGATATAGATGGTAACGGTTCGGGTGAAAATATTTTGGGCACGGTTAACGCCGGCAAAAGTGAAATTATAATTTTTAATCAAAATTTTACCAAAATCAGCAAAAGATTTTATCCTTTTGGAATCAAGGATATAAACGGCGTTAACATTTCTGCCGGAGATGTTAACGGTGATTTGAAGGAAGAAATTTTGGCGGTTCCGGCCAAAGGCAAAAAAATAAATGCGTTGATTTTTTCTGGGACCGGCAAAAAAATAAATGATATTCTCGTTGGAGAAAATTCTTCCGGAAAAGGCGCTGCGGTTTTTACCGTGGATGTCAATTTTGATAAAATAATAGAAGTGGCGATTACCAACTTGTAATTTTGAAGTATTTTAAAAACGTCCGCCTCAGGCGGACGTTTTTTGTAAATAAAAGTTATTTTCCCGTAAACAGACAAACGACGGAGCCGGTAAAGTTGGTCCCATTTTTCAATTCTTGCGTCAAACCGGCTAAAGAAAGCAAAGAATTGTAAGACGGTTTTTCATTTGGATAATGAGCGTGATAAATTTTTTCCGCTTCCAAAAGTTCGGAGTTATTTATTATCAAGGCCTTGCCGCCTGATAGATGTAGAAGTTCTTTTATTTTTTCTTTTCGTTTTGCCGTTTTGTCGACTATAGCCTTTGCAAACGACGGTTCGTTAATAATATTTTGATCGGAAAAAGAGTGACAGGCGGTGGTTTGTACAACAAATATTTTTGGATGAAGATTCATTTTTTGAAACTCTTCAAACAAACCTTGGGCCGTCGTACCTGAACTTGTCGGTATGAACACGGAGGATAAATCTTTTATCGCCGCCAACTCGCGCGCCAATTCTCCATAACCCAGCAGAGCGGTATCGTCTGCGGATTGTCTCAAGTTTTTTCCTCGTCCGGATTTTTCGTACAAAAAAGCGCTTTGTTTTGGATTTAGTGTTTGTTGAACTTTTATTTCCGGTTTTACGCGTAAGAAAAAGTTTTTTATTTTTTCAACGATTCCGATATTTGTCGTTTGCAATAATTTTGTCATTTTTTCTTTATCAATACCATAGCCGATATATATTTTTAAGCGTAATTTATCTTGCGGATTTTTTAAATTTCGTTCTTTGATATACAGTGCTGCCGCCAATGCCGCGTTGCCGGAAGAAGAAACGGTAAAACCTTTCCAACCTTCTTTTGCATATTTTTCAATCATTTTGGGAATGGATCTGCCTTTGTGAGAACCGTAAGGGTGTAAATCTTCCCGTTTGA
>CAYWMO010000104.1:0-2700 GCA_964459625.1 uncultured Gammaproteobacteria bacterium
AACATCACCGGCGGCAAAAATTCCAGGAATTGATGTGTGTTGATGTCTGTCCACGATGATCTGTTTTGCGCGGTCTTTTTCTACAATATCAATAAATTCGGAGTTTGGTACCATGCCGACGTGAATCATAACGCCATCTGTAGTTAATTCTTTTTCTTCGTTTTTACCGTCTCGCAAGTCGCGATATTTTAAACCGGTGAGTTTATTTTCGCCAATAAATTCAAAGGTATCAGCATAGTGAATAATTTCTACATTGGGTAGATTTTTTACTTTTTCTATCAAAATATCATCACCTGTCGGAAAACCAAATTTTTTTTCTACTGTATCCGGTTCAATAGTCATCAGATACACTTTTTGAGCTATACCACTCATCATCGCCGCGGCTTCCAAAGCGGCATTACCGCCGCCAAGCACGGCAACGGTTTTATTTTTGAATAACGGCCCGTCACAGACGGTGCAATAAGTGATGCCTTTATGAAAAAGGGTTTCTTCGTTTTTTGCTCCCAAATGACGCGGATGAATACCTGTCGCAATAAGCACTGTTTTTGTCATTTCAATATGTTCATCACCTTTGTTGTTACGAGCTTTTACGCTAAAACCGCTTTTTTCTTTTTGGATAGCAAAGATTTTCCAACCTTCTTCTATCTCTACGCCGTAATCGCGAACATGTTCGGCAAAATTTTGCGCCAGATCATAACCGTAAATACTTTTATTTCCTAACCAATTTTTAACTTCTCCGGCGTAAACAACTTCTCCTCCGATATCATTGGTTAGTATTTTAAAATTTAATTTTCTTCTGGATGCATAAATCGCCGCGCTGCAACCGGCTGCCGAACCTCCGATAATGATAAGATCTAACATAATTGTTATTTTAATATTTTTTCAAATTGTTTTTTTGTTTTTTTGATATCTTCCGCCATTATTATTTTTTTTCCGATGCAAAATTCCCTTACTCCAGCTTTCTTTAATTGTCTGAGATTGTCTAAATTGATGCCTCCGTCGGCGGCGATTAAAATATTTTTATTTTCTACAGCGAAAGATGCTATTTTTTTTAAAATCGGTTTTAACAATTTTTGTCCTTGTAAACCCGGGTGAACGGTCATAAAAAGCACGACGTTAATTGTATCCAAATATTTTTTGAGTTCATTCGTTTTTGTTTTCGGATTAAGGACTAGCCCTAGTTGCCACTTGTTTTTTTTAGCTAAGGCATAAACTTTTTTAAAATTATTTTTCAAAGTTTCGGCGTGAATATAAACGCGATAAATATTTTTTACTTTGTTCCATTTTTTCATCTCCGCAATCGGATCTTTCACCATCAGATGTAGTTCCAGTTTACAAGAGAAGGGGACTTTATTTATTGCCAAACGTTCTTTGAAAGTTTTGTTTTTTACAAAAACATTGTCACAAATATCTATTTGAACAAGAGGAAAGATATTTTGCACTTTAGCTAATTGCAACTTAAAATCAGAAAAATTTTTTGCTAAGATAGCCGGAACGATTTGCATATTATTTTTCCAAATCAGTAATTTTTTGATTGCGTCTCACAAAACGCTCTTCACCGGAAAACGAAGTGTTTAAAAAAGTTTTAATAATTGCCAAAGCATGATCTTTGCTGATAACTCGTCCAGCCAAACATAAAACATTGGCATCATTGTGTTTACGTCCGAGTTCTGTGCCGGAAATACTATAACCGACTATGGCGCGTACGCCGGGAATTTTGTTGGCAGCCATACACATTCCGTGTCCGCTACCGCAGATAAGAACACCTTTTTGTCCGGTTTCTACTACTTTTTTGGCTAATATAACGGCAAAATCCACAAAATCGTCTTTTTCGTCGTATGATTTGGCTCCCAAATCTTCAAATTCCAGATTTTGGTTTTTGAAAAGTTGTTCTAAATCTTTTTTAAGATGATGTCCGGCGTGATCAGCGGCGATGTAAAACATATATAGATTATAAAATTACAAGATTTAAAGATTAAAAGATTGTAGTTTAATATCCTTATTATATAGGGTTTACAGAGTTTTGGCAATTTACTGAATGTATATATTTAAACAATATGTCCGGTTGACAGAAATTACAAGAAAAGGTATTATTAGAATAAGTTAAAAACGCTATTACTTGCTATCAACAAGAATCTCTTTTAGAGGGCGTTGGAGAAAGAAATTTGCTTACTTTAGCCAAAAAATAGAATCTCCCGGTTAGGTCCGTAAAAACCTTTGAATTAAGTATAAAGTTAAGATGGTACCGCCCAAATAGGGCTCTTAACACACTTTGATAGTGTGTTTTATTTTTTATAATTTGTAATTTTATACATATGTTATACAACGCTAATGAAGAAGAAAATAAAATATTGGAATACTGGGATGAAAAAAAATGTTTTGAAAAATCTTTGGAAAAAAATCCCGAAGACAAGCCGTATGCTTTTTATGATGGTCCGCCTTTTGCCACCGGCTTGCCGCACTATGGGCATATTGTAGCGTCTTTGATGAAAGATATGGTGCCACAGATGTCATCGTAAAGACCCGCAGCCATGTTACCGCTGATCAGGTGTTTGCTTGTATCAATACCCTGGACCACGACGTACAATATATTTATAATCAAACGTATACATCAGAATTGTCTCCCGATAGCCTGCAGTATGTGCTGGATTATCTGAATGCAAAACCATATACCCATGAAGGTGATGTATGGAAAGTCAG
>CAYWMO010000105.1:0-2699 GCA_964459625.1 uncultured Gammaproteobacteria bacterium
CACTTTGGCACAAAAAGAACAAGCGGAAAACGCCTTGTCCTCTACTCTTAAAACCATTTTTGCGGTTTCCGAAAATTACCCGGAACTCAAAGCCAGTCAAAATTTCTTGCAACTTCAAGATGAAATTTCCGATACGGAAAACAAAATCCAAGCTTCCCGCCGATTCTATAACGGTAATGTTCGTGATTTCAACACTAAAATCCAAGTCTTCCCTACCAATCTTATCGCCGGAATGTTGAAATTCACCAAATATGAATTTTTTCAAGCCGAAGGACAAGAAAGACAAAATGTACAAGTCAAGTTCTAATTATGTATAACGAAATAACTTCTAACAAAAGGAAGTCGGTTTTGCTAATGATGTTTTTTATCGCCTTTATTATTTTGATTGGCTATATTTTTGATTTAGCTTATGGAAATCAATCCGGTATTTCCGGAGTTTTTATCGCCGTGATTTTTTCTTTGGGCATGACCACAATTTCCTATTTTCAAGGAGATAAAATCGCGCTTAACACCACAGGCGCCAAATTGGTAGCTCATGATGATAATAAATATTATTATCATCTGGTGGAAAATCTTTGTATTGGGAGCGGTATGCCAATGCCCAAACTCTATATCATAGAAGATCCGGCAATAAACGCTTTTGCCACCGGTCGCAAACCCGAGCTCGCTTCCATAGCTGTCACTCGCGGAGCATTGGAAAAATTAACCAATGAAGAATTGGAAGGTGTGCTCGCTCACGAACTTTCACATATCAAAAATTACGATATCCGTTTCATGATGCTCGTCGCCGTATTGGTCGGAGCTATAGCTATAATGTCGGATATTTTTTTACGCTCCGGTTTTTGGGGCGGACACGGGAAAAACGATCGTGAAGGCGGAAGTAACCAACTCGCCGCCATTTTCATGGTTATCGGAATTATTATCGCTATATTATCCCCGCTAATAGCCGAACTTATTAAATTGGCGGTTTCTCGACAACGCGAGTACCTCGCCGATGCCTCCGGCGCCCTACTCACCCGCTACCCCGAAGGATTGGCTTCTGCTTTAGAAAAAATATCCCAAGAAAATCGTCCGATGCAAAAAGCCTCTTCCGCAACCGCCCATCTTTTCATTGCATCGCCTTTTTCCGGCAAAAAACTTTCCGCTATGTTTTCCACTCATCCGCCGGTGGAAGAAAGAATAAAAAGATTGAAAGAAATGGGAAGATAAAAAACTTTTTAAATAAAAAGGCAGGTCGATATACGACCTGCTTTATTTTTTGTCCGCAATCAGTTGGCATAATTCTCTGGCCAATACCGGCGGACTCTTTAGAAAATCTCCGTCTTTCAAAGAAGGAAAATCGTTTTTGCAACTCGCTCCGCGACGAAGAAGTTCTTCGACAAATTCTATGCCGCAAAATTTTTTTGTCACTGCGGCATATTCAACGGCAAGAAGCAGAGCCGACTTCTTTTCACTGGTTTGAATGTTCGCCGCAGCGCCAAGCTCAAGGAGTTTTTTAAACAGAGAAAAATCTCGCTGACATATCGCTATCTCCAACAACGATATACCCTCGATATCTGTCCCGTTTAATTGCAAACCGTTTTCTTTGAAAATTTTGAGCAAAAAGACGGCTTGCGGTCGCGAAAAAATACGCATTAAAAAACCCTTCTTCACTGCAAAAATACAATTAGGATCGACTTCACCGGACAAAAGCCAAAAAGGAACATCTTCAAACCACTTGTTTTCAAGGGCTTTAATAAACTCCTTTTTATTTTCTTCGGGAGTCGACGATTTTTTCACGTGTTCACTCATCTTTCTCTCCCTGTTTGTTTTTATTAAGAACTAATGATTAATTTAAACATAAAAAAAGAGAAAAGTCAAGGTTTACCCGGTTAAATAATTTTTATAATAAGATAAAAATTGGTGCACAAGCACCATTTAACCGGGTGAACCCTGTGAAATAAAAAACCAGGATCGTTGCAGATCCTGGTAAAATTGATAGAAAATTACTTTATTCCATACCTATTACCTATAAAGTAACAGGCTAAATCTTCATAATTTTCTCTGATGTATTTCATTTGATCAAAATCGATCACTACATACACCAGTTCGCCGTTAACACAAGCCATCTTGTAATTCTTAATAAATTGTAACATAGCTTCTTTGTTCCCTACTGAATCCAAAAAACGGCTTTCGGAAGGTTTTATCTCTATATACTTCCCTATCTGGCGGCCTATTTCTTGAGAAGGCCCAAAACACGCGCAAAGCACGCGTTTTTCAGGCTTTTTCATAGAAAATTCTTTAATTCCCCTCTCAAACTCTTCCACCACTATTTCCGAACCTCGGAAGTGGTTAGTAGAAATAAACACCATACCTGCTTGACTCATTGTTACCTCTCAATAGTCTCAATAGTGCATGAATTTGACTTGAAATTTTTTTCCAGACTCTCTTTTTCCGCCAAAAACGGAAAACAAGAAAATACCACAGAGCACAACCGCCACAATCACAAAGGCAAAGGCATTAGCCAAAGTGCGTTTCATTGTAACCTCGTAATAAAATGAATAATGAACTCGCATCAGTATAAACTAATTAAACTTTTTTGTCAACCCTGTAAAGCCCACACGAGATAAGGATGTCTAAAACAAAAAACCAGTTCTACACTGGTTTTTTTGGCTAATTTGACTCTATTTTCCAATAATTTCCCCGATTTTGGCGGTTTT
>CAYWMO010000106.1:0-2624 GCA_964459625.1 uncultured Gammaproteobacteria bacterium
ATTGGGGTTATCTGGAAGTTATCGGTGAAATGGGAATATTAGGATTTATCATTTGGTTATCACTAATTTGGATATTATTTAAACAAACAAAAAACAATCAACTTTCGACGTCTCTTCTAGTTTCTCTTTTGATTATCAACATCACTTCCCCTGCTTTGTTTCATGTATTGGGAATTGTTATTATTATATTTCTCTTAAATCTTTCTTCAGACAAATCTTAAAGAATTTCACAGGGTAAATAAAAAAACCGCAAGTATTTAACCTGCGGTTTTTTTAAATCTTTTAATCTAAAATCAAAAATCTAAAATTATCTTAGGTGGTATTTTTTGTATATAATCTTTTTGGCTTCTTCATACTTTTTCACTTCTTCCATCTTCCAAGGAAGTTTATAAACAAACTTCGGGAGCCAGAAGCTGATACCCTTGCGTCCGCGAACAATTTTTTGATACAAAATTTCATCAATCCACTCGCCTTTTTTTCCGGATAGTGTGAGACCCAACCAAAAATCCCAATCTTGGAATTTTTTTAAACTTTCATCAAATGGCACAAAATCTTTTCTTCTTATCAAACTGGTAATATCTACATAATTGAATTTTTTCAATTTTTCAGGATCAAAAGCACAATTTCTAAATTTTTTCCAACCAAATTTAAACCCACTATAAACAAAGCTGATATTTGGTTTTTTATCCAGAACCGAAGCCATTTTTGTCAGCATTTGGGATTCGCCAATAGTGTCAGCATCCCAAAAGATAACATAGTCCCCGCAAGAGGCCAAAAAACCTTCATTTCTAGCCTTGGGAGCCCCGAAATTAGCTTGGCTGAGTATTTTAACATCCACCCCGTTGATACGGCCTATTTGAGTCAATTTTGGCACTATTTCCTCAAAACCATCGGTACTTCCGTCGTTGACTATTATAACTTCCAAAGGACGATAAGATTGTCCCATTATGGACTCTAAAGTCGGGATTATAGTATGTTTGTGGTTGTAAATTGGAATAATAACTGAAATCATACTTTATAAACTTTATAACTTTATGAACTTTATAACTTCGCTATTTGTTTATCCCAATTAAACTCTCTGATTATTCTTTCTCTACCTGCTTGCCCCATCTGTTTGGCGTAATCTGAATTTTTCAAAAGTTCGGTAATCGCGGAAACCACCCCTTGATCTTGATAAACATCCACTACCAAACCTGTCACTAAATTTTCCACCGCTTCTTCCACCCCGCCGACACGTCCGGCGACAACAGGCAATCCAGAGGCCGATGCTTCCAAAAAGGCCGTTCCCCACCCCTCTTCGGATTCCTGATCCTTGTGAGTTAATAAAGCAAAAGCGTCAGCCAATTGATAATACTTTGGCAATTCTTCCAAAGAAACAAAGCCCAATATTCTAACGACATTTTGCAAATAATTTTTTTGAATATTTTTTATTAAGTCGTCTTTTTTCGGACCGTCGCCGACGATAAGCCAAACTAAATTCGGAACTTTTTCTAAAATTTTTGGCAAAAGACGCACCATGTGCGGAAATCCTTTTCCATCAGCCAATCTCCCTACTGATATCAAAACTTTTTTACCTTTGAGTGCTAACTTTGCGCGCAAAAGTTCCAATTCGCTTTCTTTAATTTTTTGTAAGAAAAAATCCGCGGGACACGGGTGTAAAATAATTATTTTATTTTCCAGTCCGTCTATTTTTGCAGTCAATTTATTTTTCAAAAAATCTCCGCTTACCACTATTTTTTCCGCATGCTCGCAAACCATTTTTATTTTACGCGCTTTTTTCTTGAGACCGACTTCCAAATCCGTTCCGTGAAAAAATACGATATACGGAATCTTAAAAAACTTCTTACAAAGATAAGCGACATATCCCGAAGGTAAAGCGTGATGTACAAAAATTTTTTCAATTTTCTCTTTTTTGATTATTTTTCGCACTTGCCAAAACATCCTTATCCAACGAGGCCATAAAAAATTAAAATAAGGAACATATCGATAAACTTGCCAATCGTTTTTAGCGTCAAATTCTTTATCTCCCGATTGTTTGGGGGCATAGACAAAAATTTCATCCGGACTCAAATGAGTGACAAAATTGTAAGTATAGGAAGCTATTCCTCCGATTTTTGGCGGATATTCCAAAGTTATCAAAAGTGTTTTCATATTATTTTTTTAACATTCAAATCGTCACGAGTCAAGCCGCCGAAAACAAAAGAAGCGACTAAATAAATAAAGATACCCGCAACGATACAAACGATAAAGTGCCAATAATTTTGTAAATAAATAACCGCTAAAGCCATAATAATCGCCGGCCAAAGATATTTATCAAACAACGCAATTATTTCTTTGACGGGTAGAAAAACTACTTTTCGCACTCTCCATAATGTAAAAACAAACAGGATACTATTGCTTAACAAAGCGGAAACCGCCGCGCCCAAAACTCCCAATTTTGGTAGTAACCAAATATTCAAACAAACACTTAGGATCAAAGCAAAAAATACAAGTAAAGTTTGTTCGGTTTGTTTATTCACCGCGTTGAGCAACGCGGCCATAGTATAATTGAGATAAGAAAATACCAAACTAAAAACCAAAACTTTCAAAAAATCCAATTTGTGTAAGGTAAGGGATTGGTGAGG
>CAYWMO010000107.1:0-2561 GCA_964459625.1 uncultured Gammaproteobacteria bacterium
CTCAAATCTGAGCACGGTGTGCATCGACTGGTTCGTATTTCTCCTTTTGATGCGGAAAAAATGCGCCACACTTCTTTCGCTTTGATGGAAGTAATGCCTGAACTTAATGAAGAAGTTAATATTGAGATTAAACCAGAGGATTTGCGTATAGATACGTTTATGAGCGGTGGTAAAGGCGGACAAAGTGTGAATACCACCTATAGTGCTGTCAGGATAGTTCATATTCCGACTAATATTTCCGTCTCTTGTCAAAACGAACGTTCACAACAACAAAACAAAGAAACGGCGATGAAGATTCTTAAAGCCAAACTTCATCGGTTAGAGGAAGAACGTTTGGCTAAAGAACGCAATGAATTGCGCGGAGAATACAAAAGCGCTGAATGGGGAAATCAAATTCGCTCGTATGTTTTACATCCTTACCACATGGCCAAAGACCATCGCACGGATTTTGAAACCACTGATCCTGAAAGTTTGTTGGAAGGTGACTTGTTGCCATTTAGCAGAGCGTATTTGGAGTGGATTAAGAAATAATTTGTGAAAATTTTTAATAAAAATCAAATTGATGAAATTATTGTCGAGTTGAAAGCCGGGCGAACGGCTGTATTTCCGACTGAAACTTCCTACGGTCTAGGGTGTGATGCAAAAAACAGAGAAGCGGTTGAAAAGATTTTTCAAATAAAAAAAAGAGATTACAGTAAACCTTTGTTGGTAATAGTTAGTAGTATAGAAGAAGCTAAAAAATATTTGGTTTGGAATAAGAATTTAAATGAATTAGCAAAAAAATATTGGCCAGGTCCTTTGACCATTATCGGAAATTGTAAAAACCCCCAAGCTTTACCGTATGGAGTAGTTTCTTCAACTGGAAAATTGGCTATCAGAGTCAGTGCCAACGGTTTTTTGAAAGAAATTACGGAAAAACTCGGAGGGCCTTTGGTGGCTACTTCAGCCAATTTATCCGGACAAGGAGAAATTTATAAAATTGGAGAAATTACAGAAATTTTTCAATCTTTGGAAAATAGACCGGACATTGTGATTGACGGTGGAGAATTGCCAGTACGCAAACCGACTACTTTAGTTAACGCGGAAAGCGATAAAATTCAGGTTTTAAGACAAGGAGACACGGTCGTAAAATCAACAGAAAATAGAAAAAGCTTGTTTCATCTTTGTCTATTGTCAATTGTTGCTTTTTTTGCCGGATTTTTTATTTTGGTGGATTCTTTAGCCACTGTTTCCTATATTGAGGGTATGAACAGTGCAATGTTGATGGTGGTGGTAAAAAATCACCGTGTCGTAGGCGCAAAAAATCCTTTGATAAAAGTAAAAGGAATATATTTGACTGCTTATTCTGCCGGGAGTGTTAAAAAAATGGATCAAATAATAGAGTTGATTAAAAAAACTGAGCTTAATGCCGTAGTGATAGATATTAAAGATTACAGCGGATTGGTTTTGTATGATAGCCAGATTCCTTTGGTGGTATCTTTAAAAAATAAAGATAACAGATTGGGTGATTTAAAAAAACTTGTGGAAAAATTACATAAAGAAAAAATTTACGTTATTGCTCGTCAAACAGTTTTTCAGGATCCGGTTTTAGCCGAGAAAAAGCCGCAGTGGGCTATAAAAAGTCAACGTGGGGGTTTGTGGCGAGATCATAAAGGCCTGGCTTGGGTAGATCCGACAAAAAAAGAAGTGTGGCAATATAATTTGGCTATTGCCAAAGAAGCGATAAAATTTGGTTTTGATGAGATAAATTTTGATTATGTACGCTTTCCATCAGACGGTAACATGTCCGACACTCTCTATGATGAGGAAAATAAAAAGAAATATGAAATTATGGGAGAGTTTTATAAGTTTTTGAATAACAATTTTAAAAATGAGCCCGTCTGGATTTCTTTGGACTTGTTTGGTTTTACCATGGAAAAAAATGGCGTAGATGATATGTCCATAGGACAGAGAATCGTAGATACGGTAGATAATGTGGATTATGTTTGTCCGATGATGTATCCATCGCATTATCCTTCCGGTCATTTGGGATTGATTAATCCGGCGGCTAATCCGCGAGCGGTTTTTGAAAACGGAATGAAGCTCGGAGCGCCAAAATTTGAAGGTAAAAGAGCGAAAGTTAGGCCGTGGATACAATCCTTTGATTTGGGGGCAGTTTACGATGCAGAAAAAATCCGCGCACAAATAGAAGTTGTTGAAAAATATACCGATGCCGGTTGGTTGATGTGGAATGCAAGCAATAGATATACTGAAGCGGGATTGAAATAAATATTTAAAATATGAAAAAATATCTAAATCGATTAATTAGAGCCCAAAGAGCAAAAGGTCATGGAAATTATAATACTGACGGTCTTTTATTGGCGGAAAATAAAGATTTTTTGTTGATAGCTAACGAGAGAGAAATGCAAATAGACGGTTATACTGTGATAAATAAAAAATTTGTCAAAAGAATTTATACCAGTAAAAGTCGTGATTTTGCTTTAAAAATGATGAAAAAGGAAGGACAACTCAAAAAAATAAAAAAAAAAATCAAAATTTGTTCAAAGCAAGAAATTTTTGAA
>CAYWMO010000108.1:0-2531 GCA_964459625.1 uncultured Gammaproteobacteria bacterium
CGGTTGGTTAAAAAAAGAATGCGATAAAATCGGTGTTAAGTTTGTTGAAAACAAATATTTTTCCAACAAGCCGTGCCCGCGCAGATTGTTCAATGCGATCAAAGAGATTAGAAAATATGCGAATGAATTTCATCCGGATATTGTCCATTGCCACAGTTCGTCAGCCGGAATTTTAGGCAGATTGGCGATAAAAGGAAAAATAAGAACGATTTATACGGCTCATGGTTGGGGATTTAATATCGGAATGAAACCATGGGTAAAATATCCGGTTTTGCTTTTGGAAAAATTTTGTGCGCGTTATACAGATATATATATTTGTGTGGCGGAATTTGTTAAACAACTTGGTTTGAAATATCGTTTAGCTCCTGAAAATAAGTTTAAAATTGTTTACAACGGCGTTTCGCTTAATTCAATTGTCGATAAATCTAAAATCATAAACCTTGCCTACCGGCAGGCAGATCAAAAATCTAAAATTGGTTTGGTTTTTCTCGGTCGCCTAGCGGAACCAAAAAAACCGGAATTGACAATTGAAGCCATAAGTTTGTTACCGGAAGAAGTAAAACAAAATGTTAAATTTACGATTATCGGTGATGGACCGAAAAAAAATATGCTGGAAAAAATAGCGCAAGATAAGGGTGTGCAAGTTACATTTACCGGCGCGTTAACCAAAGAACAGAGTATAAAGCAGTTAGGTCAATCCGATGTTTTTGTATTTATCTCTTCCTGGGAAGGATTTCCATATACCATTTTGGAAGCCATGTCTTGCGGTTTGCCGGTAATTGCCAGTAATGTCGGAGGTATAAAAGAAGCTATAAATTTAGAAAACGGTATTTTGATTAAGAACGAAATTGGACAAATAAGAGAAGCTGTTTTAAAATTGGTAAACGACAAAGAATTAAGGTTAAAACTTGGCGAACAAGGACGAAAAAATGCGGAACAAAAGTTTTCTTTAGAACAAATGTTAAATGAAATTGAAAATATTTATAATTCAAAAATCTAAAATCTTAAATCTAAAATTTTATGAAATATTTAGTAACAGGCGGTGCCGGGTTTATCGGAACCAATTTGGTAAAAATGCTTTTGGAAAAAGGGCATGAAGTTACCGTGGTTGATAATTACGCTGGGGGATATAAAGAAAACAGAATACAAGAAAAAGCGCGCTATATAGATCTTGATATCAGGAATTTGGAAGCGCTTAATGTGATTTGCGCCGAAGGGTTTGACGGGATATTTCACTTGGCCGCTTTACCGCGTGTTACATTTTCTGTAGAAAATCCCATTTTGACTCACGATGTCAATGTTAATGGAACACTCAATGTGTTGATGGCTGCCAGAGACAACAAAATCAAAAGAATAGTTTTTTCTTCTTCGTCTTCGGCTTATGGAAATTTGGAAATTTTTCCAGCCAAAGAAGATATGAAATCCGTACCTATCAGTCCTTATGCTTTGCATAAATTTATTGGTGAAAATTACGGACGCATCTTTTCCGAACTTTACGGATTGGAATTTGTTTCTTTACGTTATTTCAACGTTTATGGCCCTTATTTTGACCCTGACGGGGCTTATGCGTTGGTTATCGGTAAATTTATCAAACAAGTAAAAAACGGCGAACCTATGACCGTATGTGGTGATGGAGAATATTACCGTGATTATACCCATGTGGACGATGTGGCTCGAGCCAATGTTTTAGCGATGGAAAGCGATAAAGTTGGTAAGGGCGAAGTTTTGAATATTGGCAACAACAATCCTTGTTCCGTAAATGGTTTGGTTAAAATGATAGGTGGAGAATCGGTGTTTGTTCCAGAACGTCCCGGTGATGTACGTTTTACCCAAGCTGACTATAGCAAGGCCAAAGAATTGCTTGGTTGGGAACCCGCAGTGAAGCTTGAAGAAGGCATCTCGATGCTAAAAAAGGAATTTGGTTTATAATCAATTTTAGATTTTAGATTTCTGATTTTAGATTGACATTTATTATGAACGAGGAGGGTTTAAAAAACAGAACGAAGAAGTATGCTTTGCGAATAATTAAATTAACCCAAGCATTACCACAAAACACTGCCGGTTGGGCAATAAGCAAACAATTAGTTAGAAGTGGAACATCAGTTGGAGCAAATTATAGAGCGGTTTGCAGATCAAGGTCTTCAGCTGATTTTGTTTCAAAACTAGGAATAGTAATAGAAGAAGCCGATGAAAGTGCTTTTTGGTTGGAACTCATTATAGAAGGTGGTTTGATGAAAGAAGAATTGGTTAATCCTTTATTGCAAGAAACCAATGAATTAATTTCTATCATGGTAGCGTCTTTAAAAACAATCAGATCAAATAATTCTAAAATCTAAAATCAAAAATCTAAAATTAAAAAAACCGCTCTTGCGAGCGGATTTTTTTATTTTGTTACAACATTGGCATATTTGGCGGATTTGAGTTTGCCGTCAAATCGCATTCTTTTTTTGTTGGTGAATTTTACTACGCCGTTGGCTGTAGAAAATAAGGTATCGTCAACGCCTTTTTTGACATTGGTACCCGGATGAATT
>CAYWMO010000109.1:0-2463 GCA_964459625.1 uncultured Gammaproteobacteria bacterium
GTGACGAAACCATAAAAAAAATGGAAAAAATGACCCAAAAATTAACAGAGCAAGAATTATTATTTTTAGCGGATTCGACTCTTAAGAGATTAAATTTCACCAAGAATTGCCCTATATCTCAATTACCGCTCGAACTTTTGGCAGTGGAAGCCATAGGTGGTGAACAAAAAAACGAACACGAGGATTCACCAAAACCAAAAAAGATTGTAGTTGAAATAAAAAAAGAAGAACCTCGAAAACCGGAAATCAAAGAAGTAAAAGAAACAAAAACAATTATCGTACCGAAAACATCTTCCGGCCGTATAGTTTCTTTTGAAGAGATCAATGAAAAGTGGCCAGAAGTAATGAATAAAATCAATGAAAAAAGCCCTTCACTCTTGTTTGTTGTTAAAATGGCCAATTTATTGGAAGTCACAGATAATGTTTTAACTTTATCCTTACCTTACGATTTTCATCAGAAAAAAATAAAAGATAACAAAAACAACGAACTTCTTCAAGGAATTTTTATGGAAGTTTTTGGAGAACATTTACAGCTTCAATGCTCAGTAGCGGAAAAACCTTTTAACGCGGAAATAAATGACTTGGCTGCGAATTTTGGCGGACAAGTAATTTGAGTTGTGAGTTGCAAGTATTATATGCGAAAATTTTTATTATTTTTACTTCTTCTACTCCCCTGCACGGTTAGTGCTGTTGATGATACAAAAGAGATCGTCAATCTTGATGTACCTTTTATTAGTGAAGCGCCGGAAAAGATATGGTCCGGACCATGGGTAAACGCTTGTGAAGAAGCCAGTGTCGCTATGGTGGATAATTTTTATATCGGCAAAACCAAAGTTACACCAAAAGAAGCCGCTATTTTGATGAATAAACTTTTTGCCTGGCAAAATAAAATTTACAAAAGTAACGCTAACAGCAACGCCACCCGCACCGTTGATATGGTTTTGAAAAACAATCTTTCTTTTAGAACACAAATCGTTCGCAATCCGACACTCATACAAATCAAAGACGAATTACGCGCCAATCGTCCGGTTATTTCCCTGCATTATGGTTTCGATTTGAAAAATCCGGATCTGGTTTTCCGTCGCGGAGGTTCGGCTTATCATATGATTGTTATAAAAGGTTTTGACGAAAATACGCAAGAATTTATTGTACAAGACAACGGTTCTCACAAGAACGGTATTGACTTTCGCTATAAATATGATACTTTGATGGCTAGTTTGCGAGATTATAATCATAAAACCGAAAAAACCGAAAAACCCGGTACGGTAATTTTTACCCATCAATATTTTACTGCCAAAGTAACGGGTAACCCGGCTATTTATCTCATTGAAAACGGGGTAAAAAAACCTTTTCCGCACAGTGGTGTTTTCAAACAGATGGGCTGGCAATTTTCCCAAGTCCGCAAAGTTTCCGCAGAATTTTTAGAAAAATTACCAACCGAAGAATTGGTCTATTAACTCCGAGGTGGTCTAATGGTAGGACAGCAGACTCTGAATCTGCTTATCTTGGTTCGAGTCCAAGCCTCGGAACGAAGTGTAGAGGGAGCGACACAAAATATTGTGTCGCGTTTGAATGAGAACGCCGGAGCGATGTTTTGTGAGTTTTATGACGAACAAAACCGCGAGGCGGTGGTCAGACAAAATTTTCGGAAGAAAATTTTAGTCGCGACCGAGTCCAAGCCTCGGAACTATGAAAAATATTATTAAAATAGTATTTTCCGTCATCGCCATACTTTTTGGGATCTTTTTGTTTATTTTTGGTGGATACGACGACAGTCCCGGAGCGCAAGGGTTGGGATTGGTATTTGTCACTATCGGTATCTATAAGCTGATAAAATTTAAAAAGAAAAATAAATATATATTATAAAAACGCCTTTACATTCGGGCGTTTTTATAATATATTAAACTCGTAATACACACTTTTAAATTTTAAACATATGGGTGGAGAAAATCCTGATGAAGATCATTCAAAATGGAAAGCGCCAAAAAAGGAAAGATTAAAAGAAACTCAAGAAACAATTTTAACACCAGAACAAGCTGAAACGGCTGATTACTGGCTTAAAATAATTGAAAAGGAAAAACCTACATTCTCCCCGGAAAAGCAAAGGGAGTGTGCGCCGGAAATTGAAAAACTGGAAAATTTGTTTATTGCCTTTGAAAAGGAACACTCACTTGAACAACTTCTTTTAATTACAGATCTAACTCCAAAAGACGCTCCAAACCACCCCGTACGCGAACCGGCAAAAAACGCTTTAAAGCCAATTACCGCCTTACTTGATGTTTTGAAACGAGAAACAAATATCACCTCCGAAAAATATGATGAACTGGAAGCAAAATATAAAATTCTTTCCAGAGCGGTTGGAATGATAAATAATAATAAAGTTGATCATACCAGATAATATTTATTTACTAACAAATATGGAAACTTTCAAACCTGAAATGACTGCGTAAAAAAATAAACAAG
>CAYWMO010000110.1:0-2376 GCA_964459625.1 uncultured Gammaproteobacteria bacterium
TGTGCAACAAATTCCTTCTCTTTGGCAAACTATAGGAGAAGATTTTGTCGCCAAGATAGTTCGTCCGACAATTCGTTCTCGCGTGCGTATGGTATTTTCCAGATTTGATTTTGCCGATATAATCGGAGGTAAACGCGACGTGGTGGAAACGGAATTAAAAAATGAATTGGAAAAAATATTTTATACCAGAGGTATTTATGTGGAAAATGTATTATTATCCGAGATTTCCATGATCAGCCAAACAGCGGTAAAATAAAAATAAAATTTTCAAAAAACACTCTGAAATTTCAGAGTGTTTTTTAATTGTGGATAAGTCTAAAGCTTGTTTAAATTTTATTTTATTTTAGCTGATTTTTTGACTCTTGACGAGGGTTTTTGCCTGTGGTATTATCACTCAATAGAACAGAGTGATAATCTTTAATTATGACTCGTAAAGAGAAAAACAATTTAAACGAACGTCAGGAAAAACTTTTTAAACTAGTGGTGGAAACCCACATACAAACAGGAGAACCGGTCGGTTCCAAGTTTTTGGTTGAACAAGAAGGACTTGATTGGAGTGAGGCCACTGTTCGCAATGACTTGCGCGCTTTAGAAGAAGCTGGTTATTTGACACATCCGCATACGAGCGCCGGTAGAGTGCCAACTGCGGTTGGTTATCGCCATTATATCAATTCCATGAATTTGAGTAATGTAAAAATTAGTGATAAAGATGAAAAAAAAGTGGAAGAAATTTTGACGGGTGATACTCAAGATTTTGAAAGTGGAGTGCGAACTTTGGCAAAAGGTTTGGCGCAAATCAGTGGAGAGGCGATTATCTACGCTTTTGGACCGGATAAGGTTTACTACACCGGACTTTCCAATTTGTTTGGTAAAAAAGAATTTACAGAACCAAAATCAATAGTAAATATTTCCGGAGTATTTGATCGTTGTGAAGAATATTTGAACGAATTTGAAAATATGCTTATTGACGATCCGAGATTTTTCTTTGGTGAAGAACAACCGTTTGGCGAGGATTTGAGCGTTTTGGCCACGCGTGTGCGAAAAGATAAATCCGATATGTTGATGATAGTGGGAGGAACTCGTATGGATTACAAAAGAAATTATGCTTTAATGCAAAAAATCAGTGAAATATTAAATAGTTTATAATATGACTGACGAACAAAACAATAATTTACAAGAAGATAATAAAAAAGAGGAAGAAAAAATTGCACAGCCTACAGTTGAAGAAAAACCGAAAAAAAGTTTTTTTGGTAAAAATGCTTGTAAGGATTGCGAAAAAAATAAAGCTGAAAGTGAAGAAAATAAAGCCGGATGGTTGCGAGCGCTTGCTGATTATAAAAATTTGCAAAATGAAATATCAACGCGCCGCAGTGAATGGGCACAAATGAGCGAAATACAAATATTGGAAGATTTCATTCCGGTTTACGAGAATTTTAAAAAAGCTTTTTATCACCATCCGGAAGTAAATCCTGATAATGAGGAACACAAGGCATTTAAAAATTGGATAGATGGTATCGGATATATTATGAAACAGTTTGGTGATATTTTGAAAAATCACGGAGTGGAGGAAATCAAAACAGTAGGAGAAAAATTTGATCCGCAGTTCCATGAAGCCGTAGGGCAAGAAGAACAAGAAAACACTGAATCGCATATTATTTTGAAAGAACTTGAAGGTGGTTATAAAACAAAAGATAGAGTAATAAAAGTGGCAAAAGTAATAATAAATAAATAATAAATTAATAATCTAATTTAATACACATATGGGTAAAGTACTAGGAATTGATTTGGGGACTACCAATAGCTGTATGGCTATTATCGAAGGTGGCCAACCAAAAGTTTTGGAAAACAAAGAAGGTAATCGTACAACTCCTTCTATCGTTGCTATTTCTAAAACCGGTGAAAGATTGGTAGGTCAATTGGCTAAACGCCAAGCTGTGACTAATCCGGAAAATACATTGTATTCTATCAAACGTCTTATTGGTCGTCGTTTTGGTGATGAAGAAGTGCAACGCGATTTAAAATTGATGCCTTATAAAATCGTGCAAGCTGGTGAAGCAGTAAAAGTTTTAATGCAAGGTAAAGAATATTCTCCGCAAGAAATTTCCGCTATGGTGTTGCAAAAAATGAAAGCTGATGCTGAGGAAAGATTAGGGGAAAAAATAACCGAAGCGGTTATTACAGTACCTGCTTATTTTGACGATTCTCAACGTCAAGCTACCAAAGATGCCGGTGAAATCGCGGGTTTGAAAGTATTACGTATTATCAACGAACCTACCGCAGCCGCTTTGGCTTATGGGTTTGATAAAAAGAAAGATCAAAAAATCGCTGTTTACGATTTAGGTGGTGGTACTTTTGATATTTCCATTTTGGATGTGT
>CAYWMO010000111.1:0-2322 GCA_964459625.1 uncultured Gammaproteobacteria bacterium
AAAAGCCGAGTTGATCCAAAGTAAGGGGCTTGGCTCCTTCGGGTAACAAACGCATAAC
This sequence comes from uncultured Gammaproteobacteria bacterium, assembly GCA_964459625.1. Classification (GTDB taxonomy): domain Bacteria; phylum Patescibacteriota; class Patescibacteriia; order Magasanikbacterales; family GWA2-37-8; genus JAKLGL01. The sequence goes on from CAYWMO010000111.1 coordinate 59, forward strand.
TATTTTTTCACCGTCGTAAACCGGAATTATGGATACACGAAAAGCCATTTTGTCGGCTTGTAATTGAATTTTAAAACGACCGTCTTGCGGAACCATGTGTTCGTCGATTTTCAGATTTGCCAGAATTTTAATTCTGGCGACAATACCACTTTGAAAATTTTTCGGTAAATTCATCACTGATTTCAAAATACCGTCGATGCGATATCTAATAGCCAATTCTTTTTCATTGGGTTCTATATGAATATCGGAAGCACCTTCGTAAACCGCATGCTCCAAAATACTACTGACAATGTTAATGATCGGCAATTCCTCAGCGGCTTTTTTGAGGTCTCCGGTGTCTTCTTCATCTTTATTTTCTTGAATAATTTTCATTTCTTCTTCCAGTCCGGCATGATAACGATGTAGCGCGTCTTTGAGATCGGAAAAAGTGGTGATATGTATTTTGGGTTCCAAGCCGGTTTTACGACGAATAAATTCCGCGGTTTGTAAATCGGTCGGATCAGTCATTGCCAATAAAATTTCTTTTTCGTTTTTATCAAAAGCTATTACATTGTTGGCATTGGCGACCGGAGAGGGGATAAGATTGAGAATGTCTCGACGAATATCGCGGCCTTTTAATCCGATAAAAGGTACATTTAATATTTCACCGGCTTTGGTAAATAAGGAATTTTCATCAATCAAGTTTTTGGATAAAAGCAGTTCTATGAGCGGAGTATCGGTTTTTTCCGCTTCTTCTTTTAGGTTTTTACAAACCGCCATATCTGGTCCCAAACTGCATTTTAGAACTATTTTTTCTACGATATTTGCTGGAAGCATAAATAAAAAAAGTAATTTTTTGTGATTTATACCAAAAAAAGCCGAACAACCCCCTGTTTGTTCATTCTTGTTTTATTATAGCATAAATTTTGACCTGTGGATATGGGTTGTAGATAAAGTAAGCGCCGAGGTGTTGACTAATTTGAAAAATGTGCTAATATTTAAGTACTTTAATTCAGTTTTATATCAAAACCTCTGAATTCCTATATAAAGAAAAGGAAGTTTTGAGGACGTAAATTTATTGTAAATTATGCAGAAATATGAACTTTTGTTGGTTTTACCCGGTACTTTTGATGAAAAAGAATCCGAAAACGAGGCCAATAAAGCTTTGGCTATAGTCAATGAAATCGATACCAATGCCGCAGAAACCAATCTCGGTAAGAACCGTTTGGCTTATCCTATCAAACAAATTCGTTACGGTTATTTTTATACCGTTGTTTTTGAATCTGAACCAGAAAAAATAAAAGAATTAAAAAACAAGTTGGATTTGGATAAAAATATCTTGCGCAGTTTTATAACCAAATATAACGATAAAATTTCTCAAGCCCAAAAAATTTCTTACTTTAACAATGAGGTTAAAGAAGAAACAGAAGGCGCGCCAGAAATCGTGGAAGAAATTGTTAAACCGGAAATAAAAGAAGAAAAAAAGGAAGAAAAGAAAGAAGAAAAAGAAGAAAAACCTATGGATTTAAAAGATATTGATAAAAAATTGGATGAAATTTTGGCTGACGATAATTTGATGACCAAAGTTTAAAGAAATAAATTAATTTTAAACATATGGATTTAAATCGCGTGATGTTGATAGGTAATTTGACCAGAGATCCGGAGCTTCGCAATACTCCAAACGGCAAAGCCGTGGCCTCTATGTCTATTGCCACCAATCGTTTTTGGACCGACGCTCAGGGTCAAAAACAAAAAGAAGCTGAATTTCACAATATAGTGATGTGGTCGAAACTTGCGGAAATAGCTTCTCAATATTTACATCGCGGATCAAAAGTTTATGTGGAAGGCCGTCTACAAACTCGCGAATGGACGGGTCAAGACGGTATTAAGCGTTATCGTACGGAAATAGTAGCCGATAATATGATAATGTTGAACGGCTCTTCGGAAAACGCCGGAAAAAACAGACCTATGGAATCCGGTTCGGCTCCGGCGGAAAATGCCGGCGAAGTCATTGAAGAAGAAATAAAAGTTGAAGATATACCTTTTTAAAAAAATAAATTATGCAAGAACAGAAATCAAAAAGTTGCTATTATTGCACCAACAACAAATTAGTTGTTGATTACAAGGATGTAAACAGTTTGAAAAAATTTGTTTCTTCCTATATGAAAATTGCGCCGCGTCGCAGAAGCGGTCTTTGCGCTAAACATCAGCGCCAAGTGGCTAATGCCATAAAACGCGCTCGCCAAGCATCGCTCATGTCTTTCTTACCGAGATAACAAACGATC
>CAYWMO010000112.1:0-2298 GCA_964459625.1 uncultured Gammaproteobacteria bacterium
TACCCTCTCTTTTTTTTGTGAAGCCTGGACTTTTTATTTTTCCGGATTATCCGGTTGGTGGTGGACTGGAGTTACGGTAATAATAGTTTACGGTTTGATCTATCGTTTAATCGATTAATATGGTTCCGGTTATAGAAACACCTTGGAATTTCTCCATAAGTTTGCATTTCTGGCAAACATTTATGGAAATGAGTTTAGCCGAACAATTACGGTTGGCTTTTGTATTTCTTTGGTGGTTACCCATAACCCCGCTTTTTCACAAAGGGTTGGGAGAAGTTTTATCTTTGAAACAAAAAAGATTTGATAGTACCTGTTCCTGGTCTGTTTTGGCTGTGGATATTCCAGCCGCTGTTATCCAATCGCCGCGCGCAGTGGAACAAATCTTTACACATTTTAGCGGTATATATTCCAAGATAGGTTTGTATGATAAATATTGGTTGGGTAAAAAACAAAAAAATTTCAGTTTAGAAATTATAAGTTTGGAGGGGTATATTCAGTTTTTGGTAAGAATGCCGAGTGAGTTTCGAGATTTGGTCGAGGCTGCTATTTATGCTCAATATCCGGAAGCTGAAATAACCGAAGTGGAAGATTATGTGACAAATTTACCGGACAGTTTTCCTGATAGTCGTTATGAAGTGGCTGGGGTTGAATTTGATATGGCGGAGGATGATTCGTATCCGATTCGTACATATACCGAATTTGAACATAGTTTGTACAAAGACGCGCCATTCATCGATCCGATGGCGGCAATATTGGAAAATTTTACGCGTATTGGAGCGGGGGAAAATTTATGGATGCAGCTCATAGTGGAACCGGCGGATAACAGTTGGAAAAAGAAAGGAATCGATTTGGTAAAAAATTTGGCCAGTGGTAAAAAAGCCCCGCCAAAACCCAATGCCGCTCAACATGTCGCCGATTTTACCGAAAGTATTCTAAAATTAGTTTGGCAAATTTGGAATCATAATTTTAGCGGCGGAGAAAAGAAAAAAGAAGAAAGCAAAGGAGAAGTGGCTCCGGGAGTAAAAAACGCCATTTCCGGAATAGAAAACAAAATTTCAAAACTAGGTTTTAAATCTCGTTTGCGTTTATTGTACAGCGCTCGCAAAGAAGCGTTTAATCCCAAAAAATGTATCAACGGTTTTATTGGTTCCATTAATCAGTTTTATATAGCCAATCAAAACGGTTTCAAAGCTTCTTCTATCGGGGGCGGTGATGCGGTGTCGGCTTACAAAAAAAGAAAAATGAAATTAAAGAGTGATCCGTATATGCTCAATATTGAAGAATTGGCAACCTTGTGGCATTTCCCGATGCCAACTGTTAAAGCGCCTCTCATACAAAAAGCCGGAGGAAAACGCAGTGAACCGCCGACAAATTTACCGGTAGAAATTTTTGAAGGAGGTTTAAAATTTAAAGAAGAAATTAAACCGGAAAAACCTCCGGAACCGGAAGAGTTGCCTTACGCTTAAAATTTGATTTTACAAAGCCAGCTGTGATAAAATCAGTTGGCTTTTAATTTAAATATGAAAAAGTGGTTTGAATTAAAAAAACCTATTTTAATTTTGGCGCCCATGGCCGATTATACTGATAAACCGTTTGGTTTGATTTGTCGTAAATATTCAGGTAAAGATTTTGTGATTTTTAAAGAAATGGTTAGTAGCGAAGCTTTGTTTAGGGGTAATGAAAAGACGTTAAAAATGTGCGATTTTACATCAGTAGAAAGGCCGTTGATAATCCAAATTTTTGGGGATAAGCCGGAAGTTATGGCTAAAGCTGCCAAAATAATTGCGACTAAATTTAAACCTGATGGAATAGATATTAACATGGGCTGTCCGGTGCCCAAAATTGCGCAAAAAACGGCTGCCGGAGCGGCTTTAATGAAGAATCCGACTCTTGCTGCGGAAATCGTAAAAAGCGTTAAAAAAGCGGTAAAATTGCCGGTCTCGGTTAAGACCCGTTTAGGATGGTCAAATCCCGATGAAATAATAAAATTTGCCGTTATTTTGGAAAAAGCCGGAGCGGATTTAATAACTATTCACGGGCGGACCAAAGCACAAGGATATTCCGGAATAGCTGATTGGGAACAAATCGCGAAAGTAAAAAAAATATTAAAAATTCCTGTTATTGCCAACGGAGATATTATTGATTGTGCGAGTGCGAAAAAATGTTTAGAAATTACAAAAGCCGACGGGTTGATGATCGGGCGCGGCGCGTTGGGAAAACCATGGATATTTAGAGAGATTGCAAGGTTGCAAGATTGCAAGGTTGCAAGATTTAAAGATATTTGCGACATTGTTTTGG
>CAYWMO010000113.1:0-2263 GCA_964459625.1 uncultured Gammaproteobacteria bacterium
AATACCATATGACAAAATGTGGGCTGATGATAAATATTGGTTACCGTTTCTTCTTGCCGGGAAAAAATTCAATGGCAATTTTATCTACACAGATTACAACATCATGCTCAACCATGAAGTGGAAGAAATAAAATAAATATTAAAGCAAACGTCTATATACTTAATACTCGTTTATGCATCTCTCTGAGCGTTTCAGCACCCATCTCAAAAATGTTTTGGTAAAAGCCATTCAGTTGGCTACCGAACTTAAACAAAAAGAAGTAACTCCAGCACACCTTTTATTTGCCATTTTGAAAGAAAAAGGATCTCTTGCACACGAAATTTTACAACAAACCGGTTTAAAAGAAACTTTTTTGGAAAATGCCATTCTGCAAATCCCTTCCGAAAAAGGACAAAATTCCGAACAAAATCTCGCCAATACCGTCGCTCAAGCAAATTTGGCTCCGTTGTCTGCGATAGCCAAAGGAGCTCTGGAAAAAGCGTTTCTCATAGCTTCGGAAAACAACCATAATTTTTTAGGGACAGAGCATTTATTATCGGCGATTTTACAAATAAACGACCCTCTTATTTCCGATATATTGCGTCAAACCAAAATTTCCGTAAACGAAATTGAGGAGCAATTAAAAAATATCCTTGTCGGCACTTCTCAATTTCCACAAATAGACGAAATAACTCAAACTTTCGACAAAATTTCCGAAAATTTCGAAGGTGATCTTCCTCTCCCTCCGGAAATAACACCGAAATACAGCCCAAAAAATACCGGCCAAAAAAAAGAATCAGCATTGGCATTTTTTGCCACCGATTTAACCGACCCGGAAATACAAAAAAATATAGATCCGGTTATCGGACGAGAAAAAGAATTAGAAAGATTAATCCAAATAATTTGTCGACGCAACAAAAACAACCCTATTTTGTTGGGTGACCCGGGAGTTGGCAAAACCGCCATTGTGGAAGGTTTGGCCAAAAAAATTACGGAAGGCGACGTACCGGAAATCATCAAATATAAAAAAATTTACGCTCTGGATATGGGATTACTCATCGCCGGTACTATGTACAGAGGTGAATTTGAATCTCGCTTGCGTCAAGTGATCGAAGAAACTTTACAAAATCCCAATATTATTTTATTTATCGACGAATTGCACAATATAGTCGGAGCCGGGAGTAGCCAAGGTAGTATGGACGCAGCTAATATTTTAAAACCCGCTTTGGCGCGCGGACAAATTCGTTGCATCGGCAGTACTACAAGTGCGGAATTCAAAAAATTTATCGAAAGCGACGCAGCATTGGAACGCCGTTTTCAACCGATAATCGTGCGCGAACCAAGTTCGGAAGAAACTATAAAAATTTTGAACGGATTAAAAAAGAATTATGAAAAATATCACCGCGTCAAAATCAACGACAATGCGGTGACGGCGGCGGTAAAGCTTTCAATGCGTTACATAAACGATAAATTTTTACCGGACAAAGCCATTGATCTTATCGATGAGACCGCTTCAGCCAAAAGATTGAGCTGTGGCGTAAACGCCAAAGAAAGCCGACTATGGCAACTGCGTCGCAAATTGAATAAAACCATTTTTGACAAAGAAAAAGCGGCTTTGGACAATGATTTCGGCTTGGCTATGACCATGAAAGAAGATGAAATAAAAATGGCCGGAGAAATCAAAAAATTGGAGAAAGAACTTGGCGAACAAAAAGAAAAATTTCTCGGAACAGTCACTGAAAAAGATGTCATGGAAACCATCGCCAAAATCATCGGCACAGAACCAAACGAATTGATACTTGATAATCGAGATCGTTTTATCAAAATCAAAGAAAATCTGAAAAAACACATTGTCGGACAAGACGAAGTTATCGATGACGTTATCAAAACCATCGAAAAATCTCAACTCGGTCTAACCGATCCGCAAAAGCCTCTCGGCTCTTTCCTGTTTACGGGAATTTCTGGCACGGGTAAAACAGAATTGAGCAAATTGTTGGCAAAATATCTCTATCCCAATGTAGACGCTCTGATAAAGTTGGATATGAGCGAATTTAATGAATCTTTTGGAGTATCCAAACTACTTGGTTCTCCGGCCGGTTATGTCGGTTATAAAGAAACAAATCAATTTACCGACAAAATAAAGATGAACCCTTACTGCGTGATTTTGTTTGATGAAATAGACAAAGCCCATCGCGATGTCACCAAGCTTCTCTTGCAGATGCTCGAAAACGGCTCTATCACAGATTCTACAGGCAAGAAAATTTCTCTAAAACATGCTATAAT
>CAYWMO010000114.1:0-2234 GCA_964459625.1 uncultured Gammaproteobacteria bacterium
GGGGGTTGTCTATGGCACAGGGAGAATATATCGCCAGAATGGATTCCAACGATATCTCCGTTTTTGATCGTTTGGAAAAAGAGGTTAAATTTTTAGATGATAATAAAGATTTTGCGGTTGTTGGCAGTTTTACCGAAGTTATTGATGATAATGGTAAAAATATCGGTTTTCACAAACCGGCAGTAATAGATACAGAAATAAAAAAATTAAGTTTTTTTTCCGGTCAATTAACTCATTCGAGTGTGATGTTTCGTAAAAAAGAAATTGTTGCTTTGGGTGGTTACGATGAAAATATAAAATATGCCCAAGATGCCGATTTATGGTTTAGAATAATGGGAAAATATAAAGTGGCGAATATTCCGGAATATTTATTGAAGTGGCGTAAAACAGCGGGCGGTATCAGTGTAAAAAAAATCAAAGATCAATTGAAGTTTGCCCAAAAAGCAAAAGTCCGCGCGATTAAAAACGGGCTTTATCCGAGATATTATTATTTGTTTTTATTATGGCCGTACATGAGAAGTTTTTTTCCCGTCGGTCTCAAAAATCATTTGAAAAAATTATTTAAATAATCTATGGTCTTATCAGTTATTATCACATGTTTCAACGAAGCGAAAACGATAAAAGAAAATTTAAAAAGAGTAGAGCAAGTTTTATTGCCCGAGAATGTTACAAAAGAAATTATTATCGTGGATGATTGTTCCACAGACGGTTCGCAGGATATTTTAAAAAGCTTGGATCAAAACAGGTACAAAATTGTTTTTCTTGAAAAAAATTTGGGTAAAGGAGGAGCTCTACGTCGCGGAATAGAAGAAGTGACAGGGGATTTTGCTGTAGTTCAAGATGCGGATTTGGAATTGAATCCGGAAAATTTACCCGGTTTATTAGTGCCTTTGCTAAGCGGTAAGGCCGATATGGTTTTAGGTTCCAGATTTTTGGGAAAATCATTGGTTTATTTTAATAAAAAATATTTTAAATATTTTTTAGCCAATAAATTAATTACTTGGTTTTTTAATTTGATGTTTTTTATTTGGCTGACCGATGTTAATTGCGGTTACAAAATGTTCAAAACTCCGGTACTTAAACAACTGAATATTGTCGCCAATAGCTTTGATATTGAGGTAGAGATACTTGCTAAGTTGATTAAAAAAGGATATCATATTTGCGAGGTTCCGGTGGATTATTTTCCGAGAACGACCGCCGAAGGTAAAAAAATTCGTTTAAAACATGCTTTTTTAATGTTAAAAACAATAATTAAAAACAGATTTAATTAAAATTATGAAAATACTTATTACCGGGGGCTTGGGTTTTCAAGGAGTGCATTTAACAAAACATTTTTTGAGTTTGGGGCACGAGGTTACGGTTTTGAACACTTTGAGCGATCATTCTTTGAGTCATTTGGGTATTTTGGACAAAGAACCGAGAATCGTTTGGGGTAGTGTTACTGATAAAGAATTGGTTAATAAAACCGTCCGTGAACATGACGTGGTTTTTCATTTGGCCGCTCATATCAATGTGGATGAATCTATCAAAAATCCACAAGTATTTTTTGATGTTAATATTAACGGTACGGTAAATATTTTGGAAGCTGTAAAAAATACCGGCAACCGTCTCATTTTTGCCAGTACCTGTGAAGTTTACGGAGTTTCTCCAAAAAGAGAAAAAATAAACGAAGAAGATGAATTACGTCCGCACAGTCCTTATGCCGCTTCCAAAGCCGCGGCCGATAGAATTTGTTATTCTTATTTTAAAAGTTACGGATTGGACGTTGCTATCGTCAGACCGTTCAATATTTTCGGAGAGGGACAAAAAGAAGGTCAATTCGGAGCCCTGATTCCTATTTTGGTCAAAAGAGCTCTCAAAGGGGAAAATTTACAAGTATTTGGTAGCGGTTCCCAAACTCGTGATTATTTGTATATAGACGACTTGGTTAGGGCTTATGAATTGGTCTTAAATTCCAAAAATACCGCCGGTGAAGTGTTTAATTTTGGAACCGGTATGGAAACATCTATCAAAGATATTGCCGAATATATTGCTAAAAAAATGGGGGTATCCGTAGAATATGCGCAATCCAGGCCCGGAGAGGTGTCTCGTTTTTGCGCCGATGTGACTAAAGCCAAAAATATGGGCTTTGTTCCCAAATACAATATTTGGGAGGGTATAGATAAATATGTAGAGTGGAGGAAAAAACAAAATATTTAAATTATGGATTTTTTGAAAGATAAAAAAACATGGTT
>CAYWMO010000115.1:0-2190 GCA_964459625.1 uncultured Gammaproteobacteria bacterium
GTGGAAGATAATGTAAAATCTAAAGTTTCACATTATACCGACCCTAATCAAGTTATGGAATTTGTGAAAAAAACAGGTGTGGATTCTTTGGCGATTTCTATTGGCACTTCTCATGGAGCGTATAAATTCAAAGTCGGAACTGAACCAAAAATTCGTTTGGATATTTTGAAAAAAATAGAAAAACAACTTCCGAATTTTCCGATAGTATTGCACGGGGCAAGCAGTGTACCTCAAGAATATGTTAATATCGCCAATAAAAACGGGGCAAAACTTGATAAAGCTATTGGAGTTCCGGAAAAACAATTGCGCCTTGCGGCCAAATCCGCAGTGTGTAAAATAAATGTAGATACTGATGGACGATTGGTAATGACCGCAATGATCCGTCTTTTTTTAAACAGCAAAAAAGAAGAAATTGATCCTAGAAAATATCTAGGTGTGGCTCGCGAGGAATTGAAGAAAATGTACATGCGCAAAAATAAAGAAGTTTTTGGCAGTAATGGCAGAGTGTAAACTATGTTTGATTATATTTTTGTCGATTTAGACGATACAATTTTTGATACTGCGAAATTTAAGGCCGACATTTATAAAACCTTGTCGGTTTTTGATGTTGAAGAAGCGGATTTTAAAATCGCTTATAAAAATGCGGCCGAACTTCCGAGTTTTGGGTATTATGATTATACCTTTGAGAAACAACTGGAAGCTTTGCGAGAAATGGGATATATTTTGGATGATAAAATTATTATCTCTTTGAATGATTTATTTAATAACGATTATAAAAAAGACGGCGCAGAAGATTTTTTGAAGAGTCTGCAATGTGCGGGTAACAAAATAATTTTACTGACCGCAGGTAACCATTTTTTTCAAGATAAAAAAATAAAAAATATCAATTTGACGAAATATTTTGATCGGGTGGAAATAATAGACGGGGGAAAAGACGATATTGTCGGCGAAGCGGTAAAAAAAGGCAAAGTTTTGTTTATAAATGATAATTTGGAAGAAAATAAAATGGTGAAAGAAAAATTCTCAGAAGTGGAAGTATTAAGTATGGTGAATGAAACGTATTGGACGGAGGAAGAGTATAAAGATGCGGGTTTGACTTATTTCCAAAATTTAGCGAAAATAAAAAGTTATTTGGAAAAATCAAAATCATTTAGTTGTAAAGAATTTTAGATTTTTGATTTTAGAATGATTAAAAAATGTCATCCCTGCGAAAGCAGGGATCCAGGAAAAATTAAGATGGCCACTGGATTCCTGCTTTCGCAGGAATGACAAGATTAAAAAATGTTTATGAACCTAAATAGTTTTGGCGTCGTTATACTTTCCGCCGGCAAAGGCACTCGCCTTGGTTGTACGGACAAACCAAAAGTTATGCTTGAAATTGGCGGAAAACCAATAGTTTCTTATTTGGTTGAAACTTTGAAAAGTATGGGGTTGGAACGCGAGCAAATCTGTCTGGTCGTCGGTTTTTGCAAAGAAAAAGTGATAGAATATTTTGACGGACAAACTATTTATGCGGAGCAAAAAGAATTGCTTGGTACCGCTCACGCGGCCTATACCGGAATGACAGCTCTACCGCCAAATATCACACAAGTTTTGGTGATGAACGGAGACGACGGGGCTTTTTATACAGCAGAAACTTTGAAAAAATTTATACAAGCTCACGCAGAAAGCGGGGCGGTACTATCTTTACTTTCGGTTGAGCTTACTGATCCGACAATGTATGGACGTGTGTTTAAAGATGAAAAAGGTTTTGTAAATATTATTGAAAAAGAATATTTGACCGAAGAACAAAAAATGATAAATGAAACCAGTAGCGGTACTTTCTGTTTTGATAGAGCTTGGTTTGAAAAAATGTTTCCGACTATGCCGATGATGAAAAAAATCAACGAATATGGTTTGCCAACTACTTTATCCGTGGCTAACGAACAGGGCGAAAAAATTCGAGTAGTTAAATTGGAAAATAATAATGAATGGTTTGGAATAAATACCTCGGAGGAATTGGCAAAAGCCGATAAATTAAAAAGTCGCTAAGCGATACAGCTTTTTAATCTTGTAATCTTGCAATTTTGTAATTTTTAAATATTATTGTATGTGCGGAATAATGGCTTATATTGGTAAAAAAAACGCCACCCCAATTTTACTTAACGGTTTACGCCGTTTAGAATATCGCGGTTATGACAGCGCCGGTTT
>CAYWMO010000116.1:0-2186 GCA_964459625.1 uncultured Gammaproteobacteria bacterium
TGTTTTATTACTTCCAAATTTTTCGGTTCGGATAAAACCGAAAATAATGGGTAGTTATCTTTGATAAAAGGCCAATATGGGCTGTCTGAAATATCCATAACTTCGCCAAGTGGAATCCGGTCAAGTAATGCTCCGGAAATATCCACGTATGTTTTTCCCCACTTACCATATTTGCCACCATAGGAAAAAAATGTTACTGAATCCGGGTATGGACATTTTGTACCGTTTATTATGCGAAAAATGCCTCTCCCGGTAGCTTTTACATCTTTCCCTTCATATTGAGCCACAAAGGCGTCAAAGTTCTCCTCAAGGTCAATTCTTTGATAACAAGCGTGTCCGTATTTATCAAAGAAATCCATATCCACCGCGAAGGTTCCCGGGTGCTTTGTTCCCAAACTATCAACATAACCACCCCAATCAGCAGAATAAGAATTTTGTATGATATACACCTTTTTTGGCATATCATATCCAATCATAGCCAAAGCGTGTCCACCAACCAACCAACCAGTGTTTTGTTTTATAATCCATGGCGCAGTAAATCCCCCGGAAATGTTAAATCCGGAATACCAATCCATGCCGGTATGAAGAATAAAACCGTCGTCAAGTGCTTTGAGTTTAGCGGAACGGCCTATTACAGAAGCGTAGTTTTTGGCTTTGTGTAGCGAAGAATTGGCGACAACCTCTGTTGTCAAGTTTTTAGCGCTTGAATATTGTTCCCAACCAACCTGTTCTTCCGCCTTGTTGAGATATTTTTTCTCGGCAATTCCATTTTTGATTCCACTTTGTTGATTGCCTTTTAATGAAGAAAAACCGTCCTCACTTATCAAACCGTCTTTTTTCATGAAGCAAGTATGGCTTTGTTCGCTCAATTCGCAACCTTCTTGCACCTCCGCTTGAACAGTGTAACTTTCCTGTCCGCAAGTGTTATTATGCTGGTCTTTGACTGATTTTGTTTGAATCACTTTGACCGAAGATTTTGGCTCATAACCAAAAAAATTGATTCCAAGTTTTAGATCACGTTCGTCTTCTTTATCTTTGAGAAGACCGACCATATATTTCTTGCCGTTGAATCGTTCCGACAAGAGTTGTCTTTTGATTTTATAAAAAATTCCGGACATATAAATAAATTAAAAATAAAAATATTATTGAAAATAAAAATATTTTGTAAAACCACCATGGACTATTTAGCCAATCATTTCTTTTGTCAATTTGTTTCTGTCTTTCTTCTTTGCTCGGTTTCTATTGCGGCTTTAATTGTTTCCAATAGCGAGTAGCCATACTTTTGAAATTTGAGGGGTTTTTTAGCCAAGACCCCTCAAACTTGGTCGTCCGGCTTTACCAGCCAAACTTTGGAGCAACGCATACATTTTAGATAGCGATTGCCTTGTTTATCTTTGCCGACATAATGCATAACCTTTCGGTCTTTTTCCATTTCACACGGCAAATAGATAATCATTTCCCAATGGCAATCTCTTGGAACAACATACAATTGCGCGATTTTTTTCATTTTCCGCTCCCTCCGGTTTCCAACTCTTTTTTTGAAAGTGGCCTGCTTTGGACAGTTCCACATTTCAAACACTCTGCCAATTCTTCAAAAATTCGGTGTTCGTGGTCAATCAACCACGAAATTTCATGCAGTTTCTTTTGTTTGCATTTTTTGCAAACCATAGTTTCCAAAGCATGTGCTTTTTTCATTTTGGCCTCCACCTTCCGGTAATTGTGATGTGTCCGCAACAAGGACAAATAAGTCCCATGTCGCCGTTGTAAAAATGCATGACCCAATGTTCGAATTCACACCCAACACAATCACACCATTTTTTCTGCGTTCCAATAATGTCGCCCATGATTGCCTCCCTTTTGTTATTGGTGAACCACCGGGAACAAAATTTATTTCCGCCGGATCACCAATAACGGTGAAAAGAACTATTTACTTTTTTCGCTTGCGATTATCCATTTCAAATCCGTTTGAATTTGAGATAGTTGTTCGTTTATTCTGCTTGTTGCGCTATCCATTGATTGTTGCCTCGCTTCTACCCTATCAACCCTGACCCAGTTGTAACCATACATAAAAGTCCAAAAGCTACAAACTAAAGCCAAAATTGTAAAGAAGAATTTGAGAGTTACTTTTCGTTCTTCTGCTGACATATTATTTTTCAATGATTGTTTCTTCTTCCGGGAGTATTTCC
>CAYWMO010000117.1:0-2163 GCA_964459625.1 uncultured Gammaproteobacteria bacterium
TAAAGTTCCATTTTAATTTTATGAATAAAAAAGGTTTTACTTTAATTGAGTTGTTGGTCGTAATCGCCATTATCGGACTTTTGTCAACTTTGGCCGTTGTTTCTCTAGGTAACGCGCGTACCAAATCCAGAGATGCCAAAAGATTGAGCGACATCAAACAAATTCAAAACGCTTTGGAAATGTTTTTTAACGATCGTAATACTTATCCCAATCCGTCATCTGTCAATTTGTCGCTTGGAGAAACAGACAGTAATTGTTTGGGTATAACCGGATTTGTTTCTACCACCTCGTGCGTTGATGACGAATTTTTTATGAAAGATATACCTTTGGATCCTTTGGGCGCGTCTTATATCTATGACGGAGGAGTTACTACTTATACGCTTCGTGGTGTTTTGGAGAGTGGGGCAGGAGGTTTTACAGCCGGCACGGTCACGGCAACCCCAAATGGGCTGGAGGGCACAAGATAAATAAAATATGTTTTTTTGGATTTTATTTTTTGTTTTGGGTTCTATAGTCGGCAGTTTTCTGAATTGCCTGGTTTGGCGTTTGAAAAATAACAAAAATTTTATCAGTGAAAGGAGTCAGTGTCCACATTGCGAAAGAAAATTGGCTTGGTATGAAAACATTCCTTTATTGAGTTTCGTCTGTTTACGAGGAAAATGTAAGACATGTCAAACAAAAATACCGAGTTATTATTTTGTGGCGGAATTTTTCACCGGAATTTTGTTTGTTGCGGTTTTTTGGTTCAATCGACAGAATTTGGAAATTTATAAAATTATTTTTGAATTGTTCACGATTTCTTTTTTGGTTTTTGTTTTCATTTACGACGCTTTATACAAAGAAATTTTACCAAAAGGAGTTTGGTTGGTTTCTGCAGTGGTGATTCTTTATCATTTTTTCGTCAAAGATATATCCTTGCTTTCTTGTTTTTACGGCGCACTTTTGGGTTTTTCTTTTTTTGCTTTTCAATATTTTGTTTCCAAAGGTCTCTGGATAGGCGGAGGAGATGTCAGATTTGGTTTATTTATGGGTGCGCTACTGGGTTGGGAAAAAACCATAGTAGCTCTTTTGTTTTCTTATTGGATAGGAGCTTTGTTCGGTTTGTTTTTGATATATTTAAAAAAAGGAAAGATGAATTCGGAAGTACCGTTTGGAACTTTTTTGACGATTGGTACTTTTTTTACTTTGTATTTTGGAGAATATGTTATTGCTTGGTATCAAAATTTTTTAAAATAGTTTATGACTTACGAAGAAATTAAAAAACGCATAGAAAAACTTCGCAAAGAAATAGACCATTATCGTTATCAATATCATGTTTTGGATATCCAAGAAATTTCCGACGCAGCTTTGGATAGTCTCAAAAAAGAGCTTTACGATTTGGAAGCCAAACATCCGGAACTTATTACACCGGATTCTCCTACTCAACGCGTAGCTGGTAAGCCGCTCGATAAATTTGAAAAAGTGACACACATAGTATCGCAGTGGAGTTTTGACGATGCTTTTTCTCGTGAAGATATGGAGGATTGGGAAAATAAAATATTGAATTTTTTGGAAAAAGAAACAGGAAAACGTCCTGACGATATGGAATATATGTGTGAATTGAAAATTGACGGTTTACACATCGTATTTACTTATAAAAACGGCATTTTGAAAATTGCCGCCACTCGCGGCGACGGTAAAATAGGAGAAAATGTCACACAAAACATCAAGACCATTCAAAGTGTCCCGCTCAAACTTCAAGAAGAAACAGATGTGATTGTCGAGGGAGAAGTTTTTATGGGTAAGAGTAATTTGGAAAAATTAAACAAAGAAAGAGAAAAAGCGGGCGAACAAATTTTTGCCAATCCGCGCAATGCCGCGGCTGGAACCATCAGACAACTTGATAGTGCCATAGTCGCCAAGCGTAAATTGGATACTTTTATCTACGATATTTCTCAAGGCGAAATACCTTTGACTCAAGAAAAAGAATTGGAGCGTTTGGAAAAATTGGGTTTTAAAGTAAACCCCTTTCGCAAGTTGTGCAAAAATTTGGATGAAGTCATTGGGTTTTGGCAAGAATGGCAAAAGAAAAAAGAAAAAGAAGATTATTGGATTGACGGCGTGGTGATAAAAGTTAATCAAAGACATTATCAAGAACGATTAGGTTTTACCGGTAAATCGCCA
>CAYWMO010000118.1:0-2147 GCA_964459625.1 uncultured Gammaproteobacteria bacterium
GAAGAGCTGTTGCAACAGATAAAAAATGTGGAAGATGTGGAATATGCCAGAATTCAAGCCATGATTGAAAAAGAAGTCACTAGGTTAAATGTGGGTAAAAAGTACAAAAAAATCAAAACTAAATAATAAATTTTGTTTAATATTAGCCAAATTTACCCCTTGACAAAAGTGCTAAAATGTGCTATAATATACCTCGAGTAGCTACTTTTGGTAGTCATAAACAAAAATCTATGAATTTAGATGAATTAACTAAAGGCGAAGGTTGTGGTTGCGGTCCGGATTGTGATTGCAAAGAAGAAACTTGCGCTTGCGGTGGTCATTGCGAATGCGGTGACAATAAAGAAGAAATTTGTGATTGCGGTTGCGATCATACTGAAAAAGAAGAAGAAATCGCTTAAAATGAAATCAGAAAATCGCTCGAAAGAGCGGTTTTTTGGTATTAAAATTCGAGCAACTCTCACAAACTTTAAATCTTGCAATTTTGTTGATATACTATCAATGTATGTTTACCAACAATATAGATCCCGTTATTTTTCAATACGGTTTTATTTCCGTCCGTTGGTACGGGATTTTTTTGGTTTTGGGAATATTGGCCTCGGTTTTTGTTTTATTAAAATTATTTAAAAAATTCGGTCTGAGTTCTGATCAAACTTTGGATTTGGTTATTTGGTTGATTATTGGCGGGTTGCTGGGTGCTAGAATCGGGGAGGTTTTATTTTACGAACCTCTTTATTATTTTCAAAACCCATTGGAGATTTTTTTCATCAATCACGGCGGATTGAGCAGTCACGGTATGACTTTGGGTTTATTACTTGTTTGGTTTTTTTATTGTTATCGTAAAAAATTGAATTTTTTGAGCGTTGCCGATATTTTGGTTGTAGTCGTTCCTTTATTGGCTTCGTTTATCCGTTTGGGAAATTTTTTCAATTCTGAAATTATCGGCAGAGCGACTTCTATGCCTTGGGGAGTTTATTTTTTACGCGCCGAAGAGTGGCCGATTTTGCGCCATCCGACAGTGCTTTATGAATCTGTGGCGACTTTGATAATTTTTGTTTTATTATATTTTATCTACCAAAAGTATTCAAAAGTTTGGCCGGCGGGTTTGATTTTTAATCTGTTTTTATTTATTTATTTTTCCGTCAGATTTGGTCTGGAATTTTTCAAAGAATATCAAACGTCTTGGGAAGGATATTTGACTGCCGGACAATGGTTGAGTTTACCCTTTATTTTATTTGCCGTCGGCTGGTTGTTTTATCGCTTGGTTAAAAAAGATGTTTATGAAATTTAATTTGGAACAACAAAAAATAATCGAGACGGTTTTTGGCGCCCATCTCATCAGCGCTCCGGTCGGCACCGGTAAAACCACTATTTTGTCCGAAAGAGTTTTGTCGGCTTTGAAAAACGGCATTAAACCCGAAGAGATTTTGTGTTTGACTTTTACCAATAAGGCGGCGACCGAAATGCTGGAACGCATCAAAGGAAAAATTTCGCAAAAAGAAATTTTTGAAAAATTGACCATTAAAACATTTCATGGTTTTTGCGCCAATTTGGTTAAAAACGAAGCAAAAGCTTTGGGTTTGAGTAATGATTTTTCCATTATTGACGAGGAAGAACAAATGCAAATTTTTGAGAGTATTTTAGACGAATATCCGGAAATAAAGGAACAAAGAAACGATAAATTGTTTGACAGGATTTATCGCCACCGTTTGGCGGAAACTGAAAATTTAATAGGATGTTCCACACCGCAAACTCCTTTGAATCGCGAAGAAGAACAGATAAAAGACAAATACTTTAAAAAATTATCGGATCTCAACGCTATGGATTTCAACGAACTGGTGGTAAATACGTTGAAAGTTTTGTATTTGGAAGAAAAATTAAAACAAAAATGGATCGGTCGTTACAAATTCATTCAAATTGATGAATTTCAAGATACGCATTTGTCGGAATATCTAGTAGTTAAAGAATTGGCTAAAGTCCATAAAAATATCACTTTTATTGGCGATTTGGATCAAACCATTTATTCTTGGCGCGGTAGCAACCCGGTATTTATTGCCAAACTTTTTAAAAACCATTTTGCGCCGGTTTTTGAACATAATCTTTCCATAAATTACCGCTTTAATCCTTATTTGCTTTTGGCGGTTAAATCT
>CAYWMO010000119.1:0-2144 GCA_964459625.1 uncultured Gammaproteobacteria bacterium
AGCAGTAGCAAGAAAATTTGCACACTCCTTCAAATCCCCTGTTTTCATTTTTCTTATTTTCATAAACTTTATTTAATATTTAATCATTTTAACACCATTTTCGTTTTTCTCCAAGACAAAACAGTTCTTCGCGCCGGTGATTTGCTTCGCTTGCACAATAATTTGCATTTTATCTTTTCCTTCTTGCAAGCTTTTCAAAATATACTGCAATTCCGGTTGAGAAAAATCGCCTTTTATCGGAAATCCTCCGCCAACTATTTGTTTAGCTGACACGCCTTCCAAAGCCGTGAGGTTGTAAGGATCGGCAATTATGCAATACTTATTTTCATCTTTAAGTTGCGCGAAAATATTTTGATAATCCAGATATTCTTGCGCGCTTACGACTTTACTCACGGGACCGAGCGAATAAATAGCCGAACCGAACAAAGACAACAAAACAACTATGCCAACAGTAACTCTGTAGCCATAATTTTGCGACATCCAATCTTTAAC
Source organism: uncultured Gammaproteobacteria bacterium (assembly GCA_964459625.1). Classification (GTDB taxonomy): domain Bacteria; phylum Patescibacteriota; class Patescibacteriia; order Magasanikbacterales; family GWA2-37-8; genus JAKLGL01. The sequence goes on from CAYWMO010000119.1 coordinate 493, forward strand.
AGTATAAACAAAGAAAACAACCAATCCAAGAGCCAATATTGCATCCAATCTACGAGTTAAAATATTGTCGCCACTTAACAAATAGCGACTTAGGAAATAACCAATAAACAAACCGATAAATAAAACCGAGAACCATCGTTTGTCTGTTTCTTTATTAAAAAATTTATACACTCCGTAAATTGACAAACCAATAAATAATATTGAAACAATAAGCATCCAGCCCGGAAGAACGGTCAACGCGTTACTGACAAAGGCATAGTCCGGAGTTTGGTTTACTAAAATATTTCCCGTGGCAATCGTATGCGGTCGCGGACCGAAGACAAAATAATAACCGCTCAAATTGCCGACAAATTGTTTAACGGCGGAAAATATATCACTTTTGAAAGATAGTTGCGAATAACCGGATAATATTTCCAAAATTGGAAAACTTACACCCGCAAGCAAGGTAAAAATACTCCACAAAACGTTTTCGATCAGATTACCTTGTCGTAAATAAACATTGATCGTTTTCAAAATCAAAGCGCCAAAAAATATAAATGCGTAAAGCAAATAACCCGTTGATAACATCAAACCGACAAACAAGAGCCCCCAGAGTTGTTTTATATTTTTTCGCAAATCGGCTTTAAACAAAAACAACATTGAAAGCAACCAGAATATAAAATGAAAAGATACGGGTAGAAAAAAAGATCCGGATACAAGCAGTGCGCCCGGTACAAACGACGCCCAAGACAAAAATAACGCTGTTCTCTTGTTCCACAGCAGCAACCTCCCCAAAGCGTAAATCAATGTCGGAATAAATACGGCCCAGAGTAAAGGTCCGACAAAACGTCCGAGATCAAGCAAAGAAATACCCGTAAATATATTCAAAAATACGTTTATTCCCCAAAATTGCGCGTAAGAATAAATACCGGGATTGAGTTTTTCAAAAAAATTCGGGTCAGCGGAAAAATTTGTTATGTTCAATTTTCCGGTTTGAAGGAGTTGATTTTCTACGCCCAAATGTCGCCAATAATCCGCGCCGTAAACGAGCTGATGCGTCAAACCGAGATTAAAATGACACAAAGCGGCAAAAACCGACATTAAAATCAAAATAGTTTTGGCGTGTCTATTGGTAAAAATAAGAAAACCCAAAAAAAGATAAACAACCAAATACAAATAAATATAATAATTTGGCAAAACAGACCAAGGAGTCAAAATTTCATCTCCCGTCTGATGTTTATACAAAATATAAAAACCAGACAACATCAAAATTCCGGCTCCGCCGATTAGTGAAGTGGATGAAGGTAAAACAAATTCTTCTCCTTCTTTGATATTGTTTTCATGATGAATGTCTTTTTGCCAAAAAATAAATTTTGAAAAAACATAAACAGATAAACCAGTTACAGGTAAAACCAAAGTTCCAAAAACCATCGGTGGCATTTGAAAAAATACCATAATACCGCAAACAACGGTCAAAATCCAAAATACGGACAAAAAACCCAAAAATCCGCCCAAAAAAGAGTGTTCCGGAAAATTAAAAGCTCGAATAGACATTTTATAGGCCTTATCTGAAAAAAAGCACAGGAAAAACAACAAAAAAATCAGCCCGATAACAACTCCCGGCTGATAAGTTACAATCACCCACGAAAATAAGCCAAAAAAAGCTAAAATTA
>CAYWMO010000120.1:0-2087 GCA_964459625.1 uncultured Gammaproteobacteria bacterium
GGCATATTTGCCAGCCAATTTTTTAACAATGTTTTTAGCCGGAGCCATGCTTATTTTGGCTGCGGTTCTTTTGTTACGCGCCAGAAAAATGGAATATTTGTTGGCGATTTTGCTTTTATGGTTTCCGTTTGAAAGCGTGGTGTTGCGTTTTACTCCCATCAATTATTATTCTTTTGTAAAATATTTCCCGGAAGCGGTTTTGTATCTGGCTTTTTTCTTGAGCTGGGCGCGTTATTTTTTCAAAGAAAAAAAACTATTTCCGGCCAATCCGTTGAATATTTGGCTTGGTATATTTTTGTTAATCGCTTTGACGGCTTTTCTTCTCAACCAATACAGGCCTGTAATTTTTGTTTTGGGATTGCGTCAGGTGTTGCGTTTTGTCGCTGTTTATTATTTGGTATTGTTTGAAAATTTCGATCGCGCTACCATGAAGAACATTTTTCGTCTTATCATGGCCATGGTATTTTTGGAAGCGCTACTTGGAGTCGTGCAATATCTTTCCGGCGGATTTTTGGACAAATATTTATTTTTTTCTCAATCAGTCAATCTCGGCGGAGGAGCAATGCTCGGCGAAATAGAACAATTTTGGGCTCCGGGAAAAAGAGTTTTTGCCACCATGGGTCGCTATGATCGTTTGGGAAGTTTTTTGGCTTTCGGTTTGGCTATGACTTTTCCGTTGATTTACAAACTGAAAAATGTTAATAAAGATTTTTGGTATTACGCTTTTATGATTACCGCCGGCGCGGGTTTGCTTTTGACATCCTCTCGAGCCAGTTGGATCGGAGCGGCGGTCGGAATTTTTGTCGCCGGAGTTTTGGTGGTTAAAGATCGTAGAATTTGGTCCTTTTTTGCGGCTTCTTTTATTGTGGCAATGATTTATTTTTTCGGTTTTATCGCGATTACGGAAAATGCTTTTCAGATCACCGAAAAAACCAATATGTCTTTTCAAGAAAGAGTTTTTGAAGCTTTTTCTTGGCGTAGTTGGCAAAACAGTTACGAGGGTTATGGTCGTATATTTTTTATTATCAACACTCCGCTTCGTGTAGTGGCAAACTATCCGTTATTCGGAGTTGGTTTGGGAAATTATGGCGGCGGTGTGGCTTCGGCCATGTTGAATTACAGTTATTATGATCGGTTGAATTTACCTTTCGGTATTTCCAATGTTTACGGACAGATAGACAATAGTTGGTTCAGTATTTGGGGAGAATCCGGAACGCTGGGTTTGATTTGTTGGTTGGCTTTTTTTGTCGTGTTTTTCAGAGCCGGATTTGTTTTGTATAAAAAAGGCGCGGACGGTTTCGCACAAACAGTCGGTTTGGGTTTTTGCGCGTTGTCTCCGGCAATAGCGGTGATCGGATTTTTCGGTCCGTATTTTGAGTTTCGCGCGTTGATGTTTTATTTTTGGTTGATGTCCGGAATTATGATGAATGTTTATATTAAAGATACTGATTATAGTCCTATAATTTGGAAAAAATTATTTTAATCATATGTATAAATGTAAAATGCCAATCGATGCCGTGATAGCCGTGACCTATCGTTGCAACAGTCGTTGCGTAATGTGTGATATATGGAAGATACAAGATTATCCGGAATTAACTTTGGAACAATTTGAAAAACTGCCGGCTTCTTTGAAAGATATCAATTTGTCCGGCGGGGAGCCGTTTTTGCGTACCGATTTGCCGCGAATCGTGGAAATTGTTGTCAAAAAATGTCCTCAAGCCAGAATCGTTATTTCAAGTAACGGTTTTGCCACTGAGTTGATAATCAGGCAAATGAAAGAAATTTTGAAAATAAAACCGGACATCGGAGTGGCTATTTCTATAGATGGTTTGGAAAACATGCATGATGAAATGCGCGGTATTCCCGGCGGTTTCAAAAAAGCTATGACAACGGTCAAAGAATTGAAAAAACTCGGGATGACCAATTTGCGTCTCGGTTTTACGGTCATGGAAAAAAATATCAATCAAATGGGAAAAGTTTATGATTTGACCAGAGAATTGGGGATAGAATTCACTCACAGTTTTGCTCAATCTTCCGATTTTTATTTTGGCGGAAAACAAAACGAAGTTCATCCGCGCGCGGATTTA
>CAYWMO010000121.1:0-2085 GCA_964459625.1 uncultured Gammaproteobacteria bacterium
GATAGCTGATCCGCCCATAGTAATGGTGCAAAGACCTTTGGCGATAAGACGTGCTGATTCAATATCCATAAATTAAATTATTAAATTATTAAATTGTTTTTAAAATTTTATTCAGTTTTTGGCGATCCGTCGTCAATGGCCAAGCTGTAAAAAGCGGCTATCAAAGATCCAAAAACCATAGCTTGTACTACAGCGGATAGTAAACTCATAAAAAACCACGGTAACGGTAAAAACAAAGCAAACATACCAAACAAAATAGCGGTCAAAACTCCTCCGGCATACATATTACCAAACAAACGCAATGACAACGAAATAACTTTGGCTATTTCGGAAATTATATCAAGCAAACCGATTATAAAATCTACTATTGCAAACATTCCTTTTCCAAAACTTTCTTTAAATCCAAAAAACACTTCTTTGAATTTCAGGTATTTGCCGATATGACCGATTATCCCGGTCTGTCTTATACTCATAGCTTGGATCAACAATACCATGGCTAAAGCCAAACCGAAAGTTAGGTTAAAATCACTAGTATGAGTTCGAAATAAAGTTGTCTTGTTATAAGTAATTTCTGACAGTATTGGAATAAGACCGAGTAAGTTGGACAACCCAATGTATAAAAAGAGTGTACCTATAAGAGGTAAAACTTTAAATGCGAATTTTCGACTTCCGCTAAGCTGTTCTATCAAATTCAAAAAAGCTTCGGTCAAAACTTCGGCCGCGGTTTGAAATTTACCCGGCTTTAACTGTGTTTTTTTGGAAATAAACAAAGAAAAAACGATCAAAATAAACAAAACCAATAATCCCGAAGTCATGGCATTAGTAATCGGAAAATCCCCTATTTTAAACAAAGTTTCCGGTTGAACCGGGGCTCGCATCGATTGTACTTGAAAAAACATAATTATTTGGAATTTTCTTTTTCTTGATCCAATTTTTTAAACTCTTCCGCGATTTTGAAATACAAACGGAACGTCAGTACCCAAGAAAAAACAAAAGCCCCCAGTAAAAGAGGCCATGTAATATTAAAATCTACGGATATTTTGTCTTGTAAAAAATTTCCCAAAAATAAAGCAATAAACGCCGGCAAAGAAAAAATCACCAAAATATTCAACATTGCTTTGAATGTTTTGTGAACCAGAATGTCTTTTTGTTCTTGTTTATCCATAATTTCGCTTAATGTTGTTTAATTTCGGGACTTCTTTGATTTTCTGCCGGCTTAATTCTACAGTAAAAAACAAATTTGGTCAAGGGTTTTTTAAAAAATTGTGGACAAAAAACCGCTCTCGGTCAAAGAGCGGTCATAATTTTATATCTTAAGCAATTTTTTAGCGTTATTTGCGGTAATTTGAACAATTTCTTCCACTTCTGTTCTTTTAATCTCGGCGATTTTCCTTGCTACATCTTCTACCATCCAAGGTTCGCAACGCTCTCCTCGATGACTCTGAGGGGCCAAATATGGGGCATCTGTTTCAATAAGCATTCGGTCCCAAGGACAATTCTTGATAACCTCTAATAAATCTTCTTGAACTTTGGGATCAGTCTTTTTAGGAGGAAATGTTATAACTCCGGTAAAACCAAGATACAAACCTAAGGCCAAATATTGTTCCGCAAATTCCCAATTACTGGTATAACAATGAACTACACCATTTATTGGCCCACCGATTTCACGAAGTAAATCAATCATTTCTTGGTGTGCGTCCCGGACATGGATAATAATTGGCAAGTTCAATTCTTGCGCCAATTCATATTGTTTAACAAAAACTTCTTTTTGTCTTTGTAAAGCCGTTTCTTTACCCAAACCCGGCGGTAAATGGAAAAATTCCAAACCACACTCGCCTATCGCAATTACTTTTTTATTTTGCGCCAATTTTTTATATTTATAATAATCAAAATCTTCCTCACGCGATTTGAAAGAAGCTTCTTCCTCATCAACATGGGTTTCAAAAAGATGGATAGGATGCAGACCGACGCTGGCGTAAATACTTTCGTATTTTTGAGCCAACTCAACCGCGCGTACGGAAGTATCTATCTGCGAACCGACTACATTGAGCAACATATCTTTATCAAGGCATCTCTGGAGCACTT
>CAYWMO010000122.1:0-2057 GCA_964459625.1 uncultured Gammaproteobacteria bacterium
TATTTCCGCTGTCTCGCCCGGAGCCGGTCTTTTGGTTATTTTTGTCGGATTAGATGAAGAAATCCAAGTACTGTTGGTAAAAACACTGGCGCGATAATTTTTATTAACCGTATATGCTGAAACATAATTTTTACCCGATATTTCCCAAACGGATTTACCTACGTTTTTTATCTTTACCGTAACTTCTTTGGTTTCTCCGGCCTTAATTTCAATGGGTTCCTTTACCGACACACCGACATATTTACCCAGATAGGAAGCATCCCTGAAAGGAGGAGGAGTAAAAGATATGGCTTTCACGGGGAAAGCTGAAAACAAACAAAAAATTCCGATTAAAAATAATATTTTTTTACAAACATTCATAAATCACAATGACCAATTCCCAATGACCAATAAAATCCGTCCGTCAAACGACCTGTTTTGGTCATTGGACATTGAGGCTTGGTCATTTAAAGAAAATTTTTATAAACTTTTCCATATTATACCACATTAGACCTTCTTTGACGAAAGTAGTATAATACTTACAAATTTATGTCTCAAACCAAACAAATTTATCAAAATACTGTTGTACAGCTGGTAGGAAAAATTATCAGCACTCTTTTGGGTTTGGCGGCAGTGGCTATCATGACTCGTTCTTTGGGAGTAGAAAAATTCGGTTGGTATGCCACAGCCACCGGTTTTTTGCAATTTATCGGTATTTTTTGCGATTTTGGCTTTACAGTGGTCAGCGCTAATATGCTTTCCCGTCCGGAGTTTGAAAAAAAATCTCTTTTTAACAATTTATTCACCTTGAGATTTATTACCGCGCTTTTGTTCCAAGGGTTACTCCCTTTTTCCATAATATTTTTTCCTTACCCCTTTGAAATAAAGCTGGCCGTGGCTGTAATCGCCATATCTTTTATAAATACTTCTCTCAACCAGGTTTTTATCGCCGCTTTGCAAACCAAATTGCAGATGCATCTGCAATCCATCGGGGAAATCGCCGGTCGCGTAATTTTGGTTCTCGGTTCTTTGTTGGTAGCAAAAAACGATTACGGGTTTTTGCCGATGATGGCTGTTATTACAATAGCTTCGTTTTTTTACACCGGTTATCTTTGGTACAAAAGTGACAAAATACAGTTTCAACTTGACAGAGTAATTTCCAAAGCGATTTTCATTCAACTTTGGCCGACAGCTCTGGCCGTTATTTTCAACGCTATTTATTTGCAAGGCGATAGAGTTATTTTACCTCTGTTTGCTCCGCAAACCGATGTGGCTTTTTACGGAGCGGCATATCGCGTATTGGATATAGTGATTCAAGTTTGTTCCATGATCATGGGTATTATGACACCGCTTTTGGCTTTTGCTTGGTCTCGCAAACTTACTGACGATTTCAAAAAAAACGCGCAATTGTCTTTTGATTTATTGATGACATTGCTTATTCCGATGATTTGCGGAGCTTTTGTTTTAGCTCGTCCTATAATGCGTTTTGTGGCCGGAAATGATTTCGTCGACGCCGGCAATATCTTGCGCATTTTAATAATTTCTATTTTCGGTGTTTGCTTTGGTATGGTCTTCGGGCACCTGGCTTTGGCGATAAACAAACAAAAACAGGTTTTTTGGATTTATTTTAGTGACGCGATTTTGAGTGTTATCGGTTATTTGATATTTATTCCCAAGTTGGGCATGTACGGTGCGGCTTATGTCACGATTTTTTCCGAATTTTACGCCGGAATCTTGCTTTTGTTGGCGGCTTTTTATTACAGCGGATTTTTCCCAAAATTGTTTACCCTTGCCAAAATTATTTTCCTCTCTTTACTAATGTCTGTTTTGCTTTATAATTTAAGAGACGAGCCGATTCTGATTTTGATATCTTTGGCCGGTTTGTTTTATACATTGGGAGCCATGGCTTTGAAAATATTTTCTCGCGACAGTTTACTACAACTTATTCCTTTTAAAAAATAATTTTTATTTAATCATTTTCAAATATGGACTTTACAAAAGTGCGCGGTTTCCTTTTTTTGGGAATCTTGGGATTGGTAACTTTTTGTTTTTTATATATCATAAAACCGTTCGCTTAC
>CAYWMO010000123.1:0-2039 GCA_964459625.1 uncultured Gammaproteobacteria bacterium
TCGCACCCTGCTTCAGAACCTTGCAGACCACCGGCTGTATCCTCTGGGCTTCATGGCCGTATGGTATCTTGCCGCCGGAGACCAGCGGCTCTTCTTGTCGCACCGTGGCGACAGCCTGGTTTCCCAACTTGTATCGACCGTCAAGGCATTGGCGGTCTCGATTGCGGTCACGGCAGTACTCATCCTGTTTCTGAGCCGCCACGGGGTCGACCGTACCTTCCTGTTCTACTTTGGCGTATCGACGGCGTTGCTGATCCTGGTGTTTCGGACCACGCTTCGCTTGTTCCTTTGGAGTATCCGGCGCCGGGGCTACAACTATCGCCAACTGCTCATCATTGGCGGGAACCCTCGGTCGGAGCACTTGGTCGAAGTCATCTTTGTAAGCTTTGAATTGTAAGTGGCAATGGGTATCAAACAACATATTTAAATTACAAGATTACAAAATTACAAGATTTAAAAATTAATAACGAGGTTGAAGTTGTTGAATTGATAATTTTGCAAACGAGAGTTTTTTGCCCAGTCAGTCAAATATTTTTCCGCAATACTGTATTCCATCAATGAAACAGCACTGGCTTTTTGTTGTAAAGGGAAAACATAAACGGACAACTGTTTGTCTTTGATTATCAAACCAAGTGCCAAGCCCTGTTGTGTTGGTTCGGAGAAATATTGGTCAAAAACAAAATTGCCGAGAGAATAAAAAATTGGTTTGTTGTTATACACTTCCATTTCTTGTACTACGTGCGGATGGTGGCCGATAATAATATCCGCGCCATTATCTATGAAATAATGTGCAAGCTCGCGTTGGCGAGTGTTGGAAATTTCTTTATATTCATATCCCCAGTGGATAAAAATAATAACTTTTTCCGCACCTTGGATTTTGGCCGAATCAATCAATTTCTTTACCGCTGTTTTTTCTATGGGTGAATTGGTATCATTGAGACCGATAAATCCTATTTTATAATCCCCCACTTGTTTAATAATCAACGATTCGTTATCTACGCGATATTGGGATCCGAAATAACTAAACCCTGATTTATCCAAATTTTCTTTTGCTTCGTCAAATCCGGCTTTACCCATATCCAATGTGTGATTATTGGCCAAGCCAAACAAATCAAAATTGTATTTTTTCAATTCCGGCAAAAGAATGGGGTCAAAACGGAAAGCGATTTCTTTGGTTGTCGCCCGGCGGGAATCGGCAAACGGGCCTTCTAAATTCGCCATTATCAAATCAGCACCCATAAAAAATCTTTTTTCTTGCCCGGCCAAATTGCCCAAAATATAGTCAAAACCGTTTTGATTAATTTTATTTTTAACATTACGATCAAGCATCATGTCGCCGAAAACCAACAAACTGCCAACTTTCTCTTTTTGTATTTCTCCAGTAATAAAATAAGGACTGAAATAACTAGTAGTTTCTTTAAGCGTAGGATTGTTTAAAAATTCGGCGGAATTACCGTGAAGTTCATAAGCGATTTTATTATAATTTTTCGCAGACAAATATTTGGATAATACATACAAACTTCCCCAAGAATCAATATCCAATTTTTTCGTTCTTTCAAAATCCAGATTTGTCATTACTTGATTACTCAATTCATCATGGAAATTTGCCACCGGCCAAGTCATATAGTGAGAAAAATCAACCGACGCCACAACTACGGATTTGTCTGAAACTTTTTCTATTAAATATTGTGAAAATTTATCCAGAGTATCGGTAGCTACAGTGTAATCAAAAATAACAGGGACTACTTTAACATCTGGTAAAGTTTTTTTAACAATAGAAACCAACGAGGAAATACTTTGCTCTTTAGAAAAAATTTCTTTTGTTCCAATTTCCGCTACGCCAGAGCTTTGCATATCGCTGACGATTTTATCATCAATTGCTAGAACCCCATAAGGCGTTTGCCAAAACAAATTGAAAGTCAAAACTTTTCCGTTTCCGGCGTGGTAATGATCAGGTCCAATAAGATAAATAACTTCCGGATTTTGTTTTTTCAAATTATTAAAAAAAGCTGCGGGAAAATTTCCAGCCAAAAGATGAT
>CAYWMO010000124.1:0-2026 GCA_964459625.1 uncultured Gammaproteobacteria bacterium
GTAAGTTTAAAAATCATTCCAAAAACAAACAATCTTTACTTGGAACAAGGAGAAATTTTTCCAATCGATATCGTTTTTGAAAATCTTTCCGGAAATTTTTTGCAAAATCAACAAATAATAATATATGACCAAAATAATATTTTGGATCTGCCGGTGACAGCCGCAAAAAATAATATTTCCTACAATGAAAAAGGGTTAGTTATTAATTCCGCGGGACGAAAAATTTTTACAGATGGAACAAATTTTAAATCCGAAAAATTCGATCTGGATTTAAAATTAAAAGATAACGCCGGATTTATTTCTTCAAATTTGATTTTGATTCCAGAGTTTTCCGCCGAACTGTTTAACAGCAACATAAATTTTATTTCAACTGGTAAAGAACTAAATTTTAAAATATCAGCTGGAATTTCCGCCGATATTTCGGCTCGTTATTATACTCCCGAAGGAGATCAACTAGGACGAGGACCTTTACCTCCACAAGCCCTACAAAACACCAAATACTGGATTTATTTGAATATTAAAAACGGAGCGACAAAATTATCCGATTCTATTTTCTCCGCGAAGACCGGACCAACTACGCTCCCGGGAGAAAAACAAAGCGTCAGCTACGGCAGCCCGTTGATTTTCAATCAAGATTCTATTGTTTGGCAAAAAGAAATTGTGGATCCTTTCACTGTTTTCGGTTTGTATTTTGAAGTTTCCTCAACACCGCAAAAAAACGATATCGGAAAAGAATTAATCTTGTTACAAAACGCTAAAATCGAAGCTGTTGATACCGCCACTGGTAAAAAAATTCTCATTGACTTGGGGCCGATCTTTAATAAATTGACAAATGATGATAGAGGAAATGAAGTTGACAACAAAGTTATAAACTCCGACCTCTAAACATTAAACAATTCAAAAAATTATTTGTTTTATCAAATAAAAAATACGAGATCAAGTCTCGTATTTTTTTATTAAAAACTTTTTTGTCTATCCGACCATTTTAACCACACTGTATATCGCCGCTATACTAAAAACAATCAACACCGGAACTACCAAGAGCCAATAATACTTCAAACCATATCTATCAGCCGGCAAATCCCCTTTTTGTTTGGCGGCCGTAAATATCAACACACACAAAATAGCTTCTACGCTGATAAACAAACCGCCAACTACATCCAAAACTTCGGCAAAAGAACGCAAACCAAGCGCGAACAACAAAACCGGGATAAAAATAACTGCCACTTCGGCAAGTGTTTTATTAACTTTGTGATCCCAAACAAAAGATTGTTTCAAAGCGATTCCTATCCCCATAAAACCGGTTCCCATAGCTAAAGCAGCAAATAGGTTGAATAAAACAGCGATAAAAGGCCCAAATTGACGACTCAAGCCAACTGTAGCCACTTCAGTAATGTTTTGCCCGCTAAAACCTACCACTGCCGTCACAAACAGTAAATAAACAAAAATTGGTATTAATGTTCCAATAACAATGGCTTTTTTAAAATGTTTTTGACTTCCCGGCAACAAGGCATGAGCTTCCACTATCGCCGGACTGGCATGAAGCGCAAACAAAACCACACCGTAAGGTAAAAACAAATTTATCGGATTAAAATAAAACAAATTTTCAGCATTAAATTTTTTCAACAAAAACACGGATAAGCCGACAATGATAAAAATCACTCCTAAACTCAACCATTTTTCAACTTTTTTTATAGTTTGCAAACCGAACCAGACCATCACGCTTCCGAAGACCCAAAATAAAATACTCCAAAAAGCCGGCGTACCACCGAAAAGCGCGGCCAAAACTTCACCTTCACCAATAATGTAAGCCAACAACACACCATAACTGCTAAAAATAATCGTTACAGATAAAATTATCTTCGCCCAACGACCGAGATATTTTCCGGCAAATCCGGCCAACTGTAATTCTTCGTTTGTGCGAATGGAAATTTCTCCGAGCATTAAATTCAAAAACATCATTACCAATCCCAAACCGATTATATAGAGCAGCCCTGTTATCAAACCGACTTGCGCCACCACATAC
>CAYWMO010000125.1:0-1952 GCA_964459625.1 uncultured Gammaproteobacteria bacterium
TCTGCAGTTGTGATAGTGATCTTTTTCAGAGTATCTCCTCGTTTGAGGAACTGCTCTAAGACGGTTTTTAAACCGTCAAAAAACCCCGACCAAGAGTCGGGGATTTTTATTTGACGATACTTTTTGATGAATTAATTCCATATATAATACAATAGAGTAAGATCATTTATTTCAACAGGGGGTTGGAAAAATATTATTAAAATGATATAATAACGACACAATAATTTTAGATTTATGAAGTATATACGAAAAAATGTAGTTAGATTTATCGTTATCGCGTTTATTGCGGTTTCCGGTTTGTTTTATACCAATCCTGTTTCCGCTAAAGAAGACGTTAATCTTTATTTTTTCTGGGGCAAGGGTTGCCCGCACTGCGCCAAAGAAGAAGAATTGCTACAACAATTCAAAAACAATTATCCGTATCTGCATGTTTATGATTTTGAAGTTTACACCAATTACAAAAACATGACACTGTTGCAAAAGACTGCGGAAAAACTCGGAGCCAGAGTTGACGGTGTGCCATTTACGATAATAGGCGACAAATATTTTTCCGGGTTTTTGGAAAGTATGACTCCGGCTCAGTTGGTGGAGAGGATAGAGGAATGCGGCGATAAAAAATGTCCGGATAGCGTGGGGGAAATAGTCGGAGTAACCAAGCCTACAACTCCTGAAGAAAAACCCTTTGAAAATAAACCAAAAGAAAAAAAGATTATCAGCGTTCCGGTTTTGGGAGAAATAGATGTGATGGATTTTTCGCTTCCGGCGCTGACTTTTGTCATAGGTATTTTGGATGGTTTCAATCCTTGCGCCATGTGGACTCTGATCTTTCTCATCAGTTTGTTGCTTGGAATACAAAATCGTAAACGCATGTTTATTTTGGGTAGCGCGTTTATCATATCTTCATCTGCGGTTTATTTTATGTTTATGGCCGCGTGGCTAAATCTGGTTTTATTTTTAGGTTTTATATTTTGGATTCGTTTGGCCATAGCGGCGTTTGCCGTTATTGGAGGTATTTTGAGTTTGAGAGAATATTGGAAAAACAAAGACGGCGCATGTAAAGTTACAGGAGGAGAAAATAAACAAAAAACATTCGCCAGATTAAAAGAGCTGGTCAATCACAACAGTTTTTGGTTTGCGCTTGGCGGAATTATTTTGTTGGCCGGTGCGGTAAATTTGGTGGAACTCATTTGTTCCGCCGGTTTTCCCGCTATCTATACTCAGGTTTTGGCGTTAAACAATTTGCCTAAATGGGAATATTATTTGTATTTGCTCGGTTATGTTTTCTTTTTTATGTTGGACGATTTGATAGTATTTTTTGCGGCCATGATAACTCTCAAGATGACCGCTTTGTCTGGTAAATACAGTAGATATTCCAATTTGATAGGCGGTATATTGATGGTAATAATCGGAATACTTTTGATTTTCAAACCGGAGTTTTTGATGTTTGGATAATTTACCTTAGTGAAATGATTTTAAATTTTAAAGTAAAAAATAGACCCAAATCTTATTTCACAGGGTGAATGTTTGGATAAAAAAAGGTCCGCTAACAAGCGGACCGTGAATGGGCACAAAGACTATCTGCCGACTTTTTTTATCGCTTCGCGATAAAATTCGTATTTGCCGTGAAGTGGACAGTCGGGGTCGGTTCTCGGACCAGGATCTTTGCTGAAATGCTCAGGACAACAGGGGTTGGGTTCTCCTTCGTCCGGACAACAACAATTACTTGCGTTTTGTGCCGGACAGGTACATTCTTTTCTTTCCTTCATTGGTATCCTCCAAAAAACGTTGATAATAATGAACAATCGTCTTATGATAGCACAATTTTGTGGTTTTGTCAACAATCTTTTAATCTTTAAATTTTGTAATCTTTAAATTTTGGATAGGGTCACGCTGGGCGTAACAATTCCGACGCTCTGCGTCGGGCTTGACAAAATCGCTAAAATATGCTATAC
>CAYWMO010000126.1:0-1871 GCA_964459625.1 uncultured Gammaproteobacteria bacterium
GATCAGCTATCGGCGAAGGTTATCTTATCGGTAAAGCTCTTGAAGCTATCGGCCGTAATCCGAAAATGGAAGGAAGTATTTTTTCCAAAATGATTATCGGTGTAGCTATGGCGGAATCAACCGCTATTTACGCTTTCGTTTGTTTCTTTATCGTTTAAGTTTTGCGTTTTGTTTGTTGTCGAAAGTTATTTTCGGCAACACCCTTAAACACAAAATAAAAAGTTTATGCAACAAATATTGGAAATTCTAGGAAAAATAGGTTTTGATTGGCACATGAGTTTATTTAATCTGGCCAATTTTTTGATAGCTTTTTGGGTTTTGAAAAAATACGCTTTCGGACCCTTGGTAAAAGTGATAACCGAGCGTCAAAAAAAAGCGCAAGAAACTTTGGAAAATTATGATAAGGCTCAATCTGAATTGAATATGGCCAAACAAACCGCCAAACAAATTATGGACGAAGGAAAAACGATGGTAAATTATTTGATGAGCGAAGCGCAAACCGAAGCAAAAAATACCGTAGAAGGAGCGAAAATCAAAGCCAAAGAAGAAGCGCAAAAAGTCGTGGAAGAAGCCAAAAAAACCATTCAATCGGAAAAAGAAAAAATGAAAGAAAAACTTTACGAAGAAACCGCCGATTTAATAATCACGGCAACGGAAAAAATATTTACCGATAATTTGAAAGTTGCTGAAGATGTTAAATATGTGAAAAAAGTGGTTGAAGATTTGAAAAAATAATTATGGCCAAAATTTTTCCTCAACAATTCGCCAAGATTTTATACGAACTCACAAACGGTTTACAAAGCAAAGATATTCCTGCGGCTGTTGATGTCTTTGTTTCTTTTTTGGCGAAAAATCAAAGTATCAAAAAAACACCATATATTATTCGAGAATTTGAAAATTACGTGCGAAAGATGGAAGGTAAAGAAAAAGTCACAGTCAAATCCGCTCGCGGACTTTCCGAAAATTTATTGACGGAAATCAGAAAAAATTTAAATTTACAAGGTGAGATAAAAGAAGAAATTGACGAAAGTATTTTGGGCGGTGTGGTGGTAACGGTTGGAAATAAAGTTTTTGACGCTAGTATTAGAACTCAAATAAATAAATTAAAACAACAAATAATCTAAAAACAGTTTATGTCTTACACCAATCAAATAGTCAAAGCTTTGAAAGAAAATATTGAATCTTTCAAAAATCAAGCGCAAGTGGAAGAAGTGGGTTCGGTGATAGAAGTCGGTGACGGTATTGCGCGTATGAGCGGTCTGGAAAAATGCCAAGCCCAAGAAATGTTGGAATTTCCGGGAGGAGTTTACGGAGTGGCACTCAACTTGGAAGAAGAAACTGTCGGTGCCATTATACTTGGAGATTATAAACAAATCAAAGAAGGTGATACGGTAAAACGCACCGGACGCATTTTGTCAGTACCGGTCGGAGATCAATTAATTGGCAGAGTTGTTGATATTTTGGGTAATCCTCGGGACGGTAAAGGTGAGATTAAAACCAAGAATTTTTATCCTTTGGAACGAGTAGCTCCTGGGGTTATGACTCGTGAAGCTGTAAAAAAACCGGTACAAACCGGTATTAAAGCCGTAGACGCACTTATTCCTGTAGGTCGAGGTCAACGTGAACTTATCATTGGCGACAGACAAACAGGAAAAACAGCTTTAGCTATTGATACTATCATTAATCAAAAAAATCAAAACATGATTTGTATTTATGTCGCTGTCGGCCAAAAAGAATCAAAAGTGGCTAGATTGGTAGCTAAATTGCAAGAAAGCGGAGCTATGGATTATACGGTAGTAGTGGTTGCTGGAGCTTCGGAACCGGCTCCAATGTCTTATTTGGCTCCTTATGCCGGGGTATCTATGGCTGAA
>CAYWMO010000127.1:0-1765 GCA_964459625.1 uncultured Gammaproteobacteria bacterium
GGTTAAATCTTTTTTGAACAGTTTTGAAGAATCTCACACTAAAGAATTGACCACGGAAAATAACGGCGGAAAAGAAAAATGCGTAACCGTTTTTCGCGGATTTGATTGTAACGAAGAAATATCTTTTGTTATCAACGAATTGAAAAAAATAAGAGCGGAAGAGCCGAGAGCTTCGGTGGCAATCTTGTCGCGCGGTCACCAAGCTATTCGTGAAGCTGTGGTAAAATTTGAAGAACAAAACGAACCGTTTATAACCGTGGATAAATTTCGTTTCTTTCGCAGACAAGAAATCAAAGATTTACTCGCTTGCGTCAAAATATTGTTTAATAAATTCGATACTGAGAGCGCGGCGCGTTTGGCTCTCCGACCGGAAAAAATCATGACCGCGCCGGCTTTCAAAAAAATGGTTGAAGAGATAGCTTATTCCGGATTGCGTGTTTGCGACTTTTTATCTTTTGCCAATTTTGGTCGAAAAGAACCGTTTGAAAAATTATTGTCGGCCGCGGAAAAAGGACGGTTGGTTGTTTTGGATACTGAGACCACAGGAACCGATCCGATTCGCGACGAAATAGTGCAGATTTTCGCTCAAGAAATAGTTGGTGGAAAACCGGGAGAAAAAATTCATTTTTATTTGAAAAATTCCGTGCCCGTGGGTTTGTCTCAAGACGTTCACGGTTTATCCGACGATTTTTTGCGCGTTAACGGCGAGGATCCGGAAATTGTGTTAAAGAAAGTTGCAGATTTTATTGGAACGGATGCGATAGTCGGGCATAATGTTTATTTTGATATCAGGATGATTGTGGAAAATAGTAAACGACTTGGTTTAAAAATCGAGGTCAAAGAATTTTATGATACTTTGGATTTGAGTCGTCGATTATTGCAAAGTGAAAATTACAAATTGACCACTTTGGCAAAAATGTTGAATTTAAGTTGTGCCACGCATAGTGCGGATGACGATGTGGCGGCTACCGTCGATCTGCTTTTTAATTTAGTAATTCGTTTGAAGCAATACGGGAAAGACAGAGAAAAATGGTTTAAAGAATATGGTAACAAGTTTTTACCATTGGCTTTAAAAATGGAAAATTGGCGTAAAGTCATTCGAGATTTTCGCCCGACCAAAGCGGTGGAGTTTATTTTTAACGATTCTGGTTTGAAAAAATATTACGAAGAAAACGATAAAACCGGAGAAAAAAATAAAAATACCGAAATGTTGTTGAATTTTTTGACTCGGTTTGATGATTTACAAAAGGACGCGGAAAATGCTTTGCAAGAAATGGTTGGTAGATTCGCTTTAGCGAAAAATTTGGATTTTTTGGGATTGGAATCCGGAAAAACACCTATAATCACCGTGCACCAAGCCAAAGGATTGGAGTTTGATTATGTATTTATTATCGGTTTGAACGAATTCAAATTCCCGGCTTATAAAAGCGATTTGGAAGAAGAAAAAAGATTGTTTTATGTGGCTTTAACCAGAGCAAAGAAGCATATTTATTTGAGTTATAGCGAAAATTACGTCAGCTCTTACGGTCCTCGCCGACAAGCTCGCAGTAGATTTATTGACAGCTTGGACTCTAAATATTTAGAATATCTGTAATATCACTATGTCCAGGGAATTTAGTTATCGATTTTATAAAACCGCAAGTGAAGCTTGGGATGCTATGTACCAAGCTATTTTAGAAGCGAAAAAATCCGTTTATTGGGAAATCTATGCTTTGGGAAATGATGAAATAGGTGAAAAATTTATAAGTCTACTCATTCAAAAGTC
>CAYWMO010000128.1:0-1705 GCA_964459625.1 uncultured Gammaproteobacteria bacterium
CCCACTGTTCGGGAATAAATCCTATTTGCCAACTTTCTACCATTTCTTTGGAAACCCCTCTGTTTTCTAAATATTCTCTAGCCGATTTGGCCGGTGCCATTTCCAATAAAAATCTGTGAAAAAAATTAGCCGCCTTGGAATTTATTTCAAACAAACGATTTTTTTTGTCTTTATTTATTTCAGCGGCAAAACTCTGGGTCAATTTTACTCCTGCTTTATCGGCCAATATTTTCAAAGCTTCTGGAAAACTTATACCTTCTATCTCTTGTAAAAAAGAAAAAATATCTCCTCCTTTACCACAACCAAAACAATGCCAAATCTGTTTTTCCGGTGAAATCATGAAAGAAGGAGTTTTTTCGTGATGAAAAGGACAATTGGCTTTCCAATAAGCCCCGGCCTTCTTCACCGTCAAATATTCCTCTATCAACTGCTTAATGTCTAACTTATCCTTGATAAGTTGAGTGTCATTCATAAATATAATTCCGAATTTTTGAATATGTTTTAATAATGGCAAATTTAAGCCAAAAAGTCAACTATTCAACTATTCTTTTCTCAAAGCTTCAATAGGGTTTAAATTGGCCGCTTTTTTTGCCGGATAAATACCAAAAATCAATCCGATAACCGCTGAAAAACCGACTGCCAAAATTATAGAAGAAACTGGTATGACATAAACCCAAACAAAATTGTAAGATACAGCCACCAGGTAGATAATCAAAGCCAAAACAGCGCCCAAAATTATTCCAAAAAAACCTCCACTAACGGTAAGTAAAACCGCTTCGGATAAAAATTGCCATAAAATATCTTTATTTTTTGCACCGACCGCCTTGCGCAAACCGATTTCAAAAGTTCTTTCCGTAACCGATACATACATAATATTCATTATTCCCACTCCGCCGACTAAAAGAGAAACGCATACCAAAGCCACCAAGAGTAAAGTCAAACCGTTGACCACAGTACTCAACATTGTCGCCGCTTCTTCCATAGTATTGACGGCAAAATCATCTTTGTTGGGATCTGTAATATCATGATTATCTCTGATTATTTCTTCTATTTCCGCCACGGTTTCTTTGATTTTTTCTCTATCTTTTACTTTGGCGACAATTTGCAACATATAATCTATCCCTAAAATTCTTTTTTGCATGGTTTTGGTGGGTAAAAAAATCATTTTATCCATATCAAATCCGAAAACCGCGCCTCTCTTTTTCGCCAAACCGACAACCCGAAAAGGTTTTCCTTTGATGTAAACAGTTTTACCCACGGGATCATCTTCGCCAAAAAGCAAATCTTTCATTGCGTAACCGAGCACCGCCACTTGCGCCAAAGAATCTTCTTCCTCCTTGGTAAATAAACGTCCGGAATCTAGTTCAAATTTTTCCACTTCTTGCAAATTGTATCCTTCACCCATCAATAAACTGGTTTTATTTTCATTTTGATACTTAACTATTGCTTGACCCATTACCAAACCATAGGCCGCTTCCACATTTTTGTGCTTACGCACATCTTCCAAATCTCTATCTTTCAAAGTCGTTATGGTGATACCTGTCGCTTGACCCATAGCGTTTTCATTGGAAGTTTTTTTAGTAGAAGGAACTTTGACTTCCACGGTAATAGTATTGGGCGAATATACTTCAAGTTGCGACATTACCATCCTATCCAACCCGCGTCCGGCCGCCATTATCGCGATAACCACCGCAATACCTATACT
>CAYWMO010000129.1:0-1698 GCA_964459625.1 uncultured Gammaproteobacteria bacterium
ATTCTCTGTGTTTACAAGGTATTAACTTATAAATTGATAAATAATTTGGAAAAAGGAAAGGTTTATTATTTTCGTCCGATGACCAAAGCTGGCGGCAATGAGGTTTACGGTCCGGAACTTTTGATGTCTCCGCAATTTGAAGTGGTGCGTGAGATTGTCAAAGAATGTCCAACACCGGTTGTAAAACCGTATGTTCCGGTAAAACCGAAACCGGTGACAACTCCAGCTAAACCGAAAACTTTTTTGAAAATACTTAATGTGCAAAATGAAAACGGAAATCGTGTTTATGTGAACGGCAATGCCACGCCAAAGAGTAAAATAAAAGCGGTTATTTATTAATTTGTATGGAAGAAAACGTTACAACCAACAACAATCCGCAACCTTACGCTTTTGATTTACAAAGTGATTCTTCTGGAAATTGGGATTTGATGATCAATAAAGATTTATCCGAAGGGCCGCATGTCATCATGGTGGAGGATGAATATGGCAATACCGATGAGGCCCTGATTTATATTTTGAAACAAGATTCGACTCCGACAAGTAGTGAAAATTTTGGTTTGATAGACAGAGTGACTACCGTAGTTCCGGAAATTTCTACCATCACGATTTGGGCTTTGGTTTTGTTGGTGGCCGTTGCTGCGGTCAATATGGTCCGCTTAGCCAGAAAAGCCGATGCTGAAGCTATGGGTTTTCCAAGGCAAACCAGATATTTTGGAGTTAATGTTATTATCGCCATATTATTGGTGGGTGCGGCTTTGTTTGCCGGGTTGTTTTTTAATTTTAAACTCGGATATTTTAAAATAGTCAAAGATGCTCCCGAATTGATTTTAAATAAAGTATCCGGACAATTGATAGACCCTCTGACATTACAAGGTGTTAAAGCTGATTTGAGTTCTGGAGACACGACGGTAAAAACTTCAGCTTCAGGATATTTTGTTTTTAGTAAAGTAAAATCCGGTGAAGGCATTTATTTGACTCATCCGAATTTGAAAAAAGCCGTTGTTTTATTACCTCCGCCAAAACAGACCGAACAGTTGTTGTCGTGGTATTTTTCTCCAGAAATGTATAATGTCTTGATTCAAACTTTAGATGCGGAGGCTCGCGGTAAATTTGGTGATGTTTATAAAAATTTTCCGGAAATCATAAAATCAAAAGTAAATGCCGAGGAAGTGTCCAAAAACTACAAAACTATTTTAACGCCGGCCAATGTCGAAGATCAAAGTATAGTTATAAAAAATATTTCTATTTTGGAACAGTGGAAAAATGAAAAATATGATGTTTTATTTGAAAAGGTTTATGCTTTCACTGTTTTAGCAAATAAAAAAACCGATACTTTTTATTTATTAAATGAAGAAGGGGGATGGAAGATATTGAAGTAAAAAGTTTATAAAGCTTGCCTAACGGCAGACAGTTTTATAAAGTATAAAAATCGCTCGTAAAAAAGCGGTTTTTTGTTATGTTTTTATTACAAAAACTTTATAACTTTATGAACTTTATAACTTTATGAACTAAGGTCAGATTTATCCACAGTTTTGCCATTTTTTTGCCAGATTTAGCTGTTTTCACGATGTTCAAAAAATGGTATAATATCTGCATAGAGAGAAAATTTAGCTAATTTAACGCAAAAAACTGTGTTTTTTATGCGTAATTTTTGGAGGAAAAATGTAATTTTGGGTTTACCTTTACTTTTGGTATTTG
>CAYWMO010000130.1:0-1657 GCA_964459625.1 uncultured Gammaproteobacteria bacterium
TAGGTTTGACCATGGTAGCTTATGCTTTCATAAGTCAAAACTATCTTTTTGGTATTATTATAGTACTGTTTTCCGTTATTATTTTTTTACAAGATAAAAATGAGCCTATAGAAATACCTTTTGCCATTGCGGAAACAGGTATTATAATTGGCAATAAATATTATCGTTTCAGCGAATTAAAAGATTTTTGGGTGATTTACAATCCGCCAGAAGTTAAAGTTTTGTATTTTGGGCTCAAAGATGTCCTAAAACATCGTTTACATATTCCGCTTGGCGATATTGATCCGCGTCCGGTGCATGAATATTTGAGTCGTTTTGTAACAGAAAATCTAGAAGAAGAAGATGAGCCATTTTCCGACAAAATGGGTCGACTCTTGAAATTACATTGAAAATGTGCTATAGTATATCAGCTTTGAAAAATTGATGCTAAAAAGCATCAATTTTTAAGCCAAAAAGGTCTCGTCGTTCAACGGATAGGACGCAAGCCTGCGAAGTTTGAAATCTAGGTTCAATTCCTAGCGAGATCACTAAACTTAAAACCACCCCAAACGGGGTGGTTTTAAGTTTATTAATATTTCGTCAGTAATTGGTTCTGACTTCTTCCATTTTTCTCCCAAATCTGCTAAAATACTAACATTCCTCTAATTTTAGGAACTTTATAACTTTATAAACTTTTTACTTCAATATGGGTATAGCCGAAGCCATAGCCATAGTCCTCGGTCTTTCATTGTTTGAAATCATCAGTAGTATAGATAATGCTGTTATTAACGCCGATGTTTTGGTGACGATGTCGCCAAGAGCCAGAAAGTGGTTTTTATTTTACGGAATTATTATTGCGGTTTTTGTCGTTCGCGGTTTACTTCCTCTGATTATCGTATATTTTGCCAATCCGTCGCTTGGTTTGGTTGGTTCATTTTGGGCAACTTTTAGTTCTGATCCGGCGGTGAAAGAAAGTATAGAAAAAAGCACCCCTATTCTTTTGGCCGGAGGAGGTATTTATTTGGTTTTTTTATTTTTTCATTGGTTATTTTTGGAAACCAAAGAGTATGCTTTCTTTTTGGAAAAATTTGTTCATCATAAATTGAATTTTTGGTTTTATTCTATTGTTTCTATAATTTTACTGTTTGTAGTTTGGTCTACTATCAAAATCAATCCGTTTATCGCGTTGGGTGCGGTTATTGGTTCTACTGCGTTTTTTATCACTACTGGTTTTAAAACCAATGCTGAAGCTGCAGAGAAAGAATTGAGTCATAATAGAACAATGTCTGATTTTGCCAAAATTTTGTATTTGGAACTTATCGACACTACATTTTCTATTGACGGCGTGCTTGGAGCTTTTGCTTTTACTATGTCTGTTCCGTTAATTATTTTAGGTAACGGCTTGGGCGCTTATGTAGTTCGTTATTTTACTGTTCACGGGCTCAAGACTATCAAAAAATATCGATATCTTAAAAATGGCGCTATGTATTCTATTCTATCGCTCGGTGCTATAATGCTTGGCGAGAGTTATAATCTCCATATTTCATCTTACACTTCGCCGGCAATTACTTTTGTAGTAGTCGGTGTTTTCTTTTGGCTTTCAGTAAAAGAATTGGAAAAAGAAAAAGTATTAAAATAACTATGAATTTAACCACCCCGATATCTTCTTTAAATAGGG
>CAYWMO010000131.1:0-1642 GCA_964459625.1 uncultured Gammaproteobacteria bacterium
CAATATTTTACCTGTTTGGACGGATGTTGAGAAAGTCGGGGGAGCCGGAGTGCCGGAGGGAAGTATTGACGCGGGGTTCTTTATTAATGTATTCTTTCAATTGAAAAACAAGTCCAATGCCTTTATCGAAGCTGCCCGGTTATTGAAAAAAGACGCTGTTTTGGTTTTGGTTGACTGGGCGAACAAGATAGAAGGAAAACTTGGGCCGGAAGATAAACAGATGGTCAATCCCGAAGAGTTAATAGCTTTAGGAAAGCAGCAAGGATTTGTTTTACAGGAAAAATTTCCGGCCGGAGAATATCATTTTTGTTTAATTTTTAAAAAAGAAGCGAGGGGGTAACTGTTAATTTATGAGTATCTTTAATTTGTTGAGAATAGAATATTGGTTTTCACAACCGTATATTTTGTACGGCGGAGCCAAATGGTTTTGGATTTTTTTTATTTTAGTTTTGATTATCGGAGCTGTGGTTTTTAAATTTTTACAAAATAAGACCATGGACAAAATTAAAGCCGAAATTTATCATCGTTTTGGAGGTATTCTTACCGGAATGTCTTTCTTCTTGGTTTTCTGGTTTTTCTTCAGACAACAACATATTCCTTTTTTAGCTTGGCGTTTTTGGTGGTTAATAGCTTTGTTTTTTGCCGTTTCTTCTGCTTTGAAAACCATGAAATATATGTTGAAAAGAATTCCGGAAATAAGAAAATTTGAAGAAGAAAAACAGATGCGAGAAAAGTATTTGCCCAAAAAATAATTTTTTATGGAGGATAGGCACAATAAAAACATCGGCGATTGGGGCGAAGAAAAGGCCGTAGAATTTTTGCGAAGACAGGGTTTTGAAGTGGTTGATAGAAAATTCAGTACAACTTTTGGAGAAATAGATATCGTCGCTTGTAAAAGCGACGATTATTATTTTGTAGAAGTTAAAACCAGGCTTGATTTTGATTTGGCAAATAATTCGACGATTACTTATAATAAATTGCAAAAACTTTTAAAAAGTATCAGAATCTATGCTTATAAAAAGAAGTTGGAAGAAGTGTCTCTTATTCCCGCTGCTTTAGTATTGTATGTGAATAAAAATAAAAAAACAGTCAGGTTTATGTTTAATGTAATAAATTGATTTTATTGACAAAATATCACTTTTAACTTAGAATATAACCAAATTTTATATTTAATTTGTAATTATGAAAAAAGAACGTACATTTGTCATTATTAAGCCCGACGGAGTCCAGAGATCTTTTATCGGTGAAATTATCCAAAGAATAGAACGAACCGGATTGAAATTGACAGCAATGAAACTGATAGTCCCGACCGAAGAACAATGTTGGACTCACTATAATAAAGATGAAGCTTGGTTTGAAAGCAAAGGTACGAAGGTTTTGGAAAGTCGCAAAGCCGCCGGTATGGCTACTGATAAGCCGGCTGTAGAATATGGCAAAGATATCGTTCGCGCATTGGTCAAGTTTATGACTTCCGGTCCGGTGGTTGCTATGGTTTGGGAAGGAAATCAGTCTGTGTCAGTAGTAAAAAAATTGGTTGGCGCGACCGAACCATCGACTTCTGATGTCGGAACTATTCGCGGAGATTTAACCTTGGATTCTTATGATTTGGCCGGAGTTGATGACCGAGCCGTTCGTAACCTTA
>CAYWMO010000132.1:0-1599 GCA_964459625.1 uncultured Gammaproteobacteria bacterium
GACTTACTCGGCAAAGAAGCCGTCATTGTCAGTAAACTCGGTTTGGAACAGTTGGAAGCCGTTTTGGTTAAATAAAATCATCAATAAAGAATCATATGACAAGTGAAATTAAAAAAGAAAACAAAACCAAAAAGGCCTACAAAATTATTTTGCGTCCGCTCGTGACTGAAAAAATGGCGATTGAGGCGGGTAAAAATAAATATGGTTTTTTGGTTAATCGCGCAGCTACCAAAAAAGACGTAAAAGAAGCTGTTGAAGAAATTTATAACGTCAAACCGGTCGCCGTGAATGTGATAAATGTACAAGGCAAGTTTGTTTCCCGAGGACGTATTACCGGAAAAAGAAACGATTATAAAAAAGCCGTCGTTACTTTGGCTTCCGGACAAACGATTACTCACGAAGGTGTTTAAGAATGTAACGAAATATAAAATAATATAAAATGTATGCCTATAAAAGTTTATAAACCTACTACTCCGGGTCGTCGCATCAGCAGTGTAGATTCATTTTCGGATGTGACCAAGAAGAATCCGGAGAAATCCTTGGTGACTGTTTTGCGTCAAAAATCAGGTCGCAATAATCAGGGTGTTATCACCGTTCGTCATCAAGCTGGCGGAGCCAAAAAACTTTATCGTTTGGTTGATTTCAGACAAGAAAAATTTGATATTCCGGCTGAAGTTTTGGCTATTGAATATGATCCGAATCGCGGTCCGAGAATCGCTTTGATTAAATACGCCGACAATGTAAAATCATATATTTTAGCTCCAGCGGGATTGAAAGTCGGAGACAAAGTAGTTTCCTCAAAAAATTTGGTTGAAGCCAAAAACGGCAACCGCATGCCTATGACCCAAATTCCTATTGGTTTGTTTATTTATAATGTGGAAGTAACCCCTGGAAAAGGCGGACAATTGGTTCGCGGCGCCGGCATGTCTGCTCAGTTTGTAGGTGTTGAAGGAGATTTTGCTTTGATAAAACTTCCTTCCGGTGAAATCAGAAAAGTTCGTAAAGAAGGAATGGCTTCCATTGGAATGCTCAGTAATGCTGATCGTCGTCTTATCCGTTGGGGTAAAGCCGGTCGTATGCGCCATCGCGGTATCAAACCCAGAGTCAAAGGTAAAAACATGAATCCTGTCGATCACCCGCACGGTGGTGGTGAAGGTCACTCTCCAATAGGTCAACGTCGAGGTCCGATGACTGTTTACGGTCGCAAAGCTCGTGGTGTCAATACCAGAAAACCGGGAAAATGGAGCGATAAATTTATTATTAAAAGACGCGTTAAAAAAACCGCTTAATTAAGTAATCAATATGTCTAGAAGTTTAAAAAAAGGACTTTACGTCGATCCGCGCATTATGAAAAAAGTGTTGACGATGAAAGAAAGCGGAAAGCGTCAACCTATTAAAACTTGGTCTCGCGCCTGCGTCATTTCTCCGGAAATGGTGGGTACGACTTTTTTGGTCCACAACGGTAAAGATTTTTTGAATGTTTTTGTGGAAGAAAATATGGTCGGTCATCGTTTGGGAGAATTCGCTCCGACAAAGAAATTTATTCGTCATGGCGGTAAAATGGCCAAAGAACAAGAAGCGGCCGCTAACGCTTCCGCC
>CAYWMO010000133.1:0-1540 GCA_964459625.1 uncultured Gammaproteobacteria bacterium
GCTTTGGGCTTTTTTACACGGAAGTTTCACTTTGGGATTTATCGTTATCGGTATTTATTTTACGGGTAATTTGTTAAATTGTTTTTTTCAAAAATATTACCCGGCTTTGGCTTTGGGTCAATCTTGGACAAAAGATATTTTCAAAAAAGTTTTATTTTGGACCGGACTTTCTTTGTTGGTTATTTTTATCAACCCTTACGGATGGCGTTTGCCAGGAGAAACCGTCTCGTATTTCTTTTATGATTTTTACAAATCACATGTCACCGAGTGGTTGGCAAGCAACACTTTTCCGATTTTTTGGAAAACCGGTTTGTTTATCGCCCCAGCTTTAGTAGCGGTTTTCTGGCAAGTAAAAAAGAAACTTTTTTCTTGGGCGGAATTTTTGTTATTCTTGGGATTGTTTTATATAACTTTAAAATATAAACGCCAAGCGATTTACTTGGCTTTGTTTTGTCAACCTCTTTTTAGCGCTTTTTTGATAAAAATCAAAGAAGATTTTTTGCGAGTCAATGGATGGAAAATATTTTTGGAAAATAAAAAAACCAAACTCGCAGCTTTTGTCATCAGTACGGCTTTGATATCCTATTTTTCATATTTTTATTTGCCTTATATCAAATTATACAAAGATGTTTGGCCTCACATGAAAGAAATCGGGCAGTATATGCCCGTTGACGCTATCAAATTTCTCGATAAAGAGATAGGCCCGAACAAAAAAGTCAGAATTTTTAACGAATTCGGTTGGGGAGCTTATATGAATTGGACATTACCCCAAGGTCTGGTTTTTTTAGACGGACGAGGCACCGCCACTTGGAAAATACCGGGATCAGATATCACCACTTTGGAAACTTATTACAACTGGCGTTATTATCAAAACGACGGTTTAAAAGAAATTGAAAAACAAAATGTGAATTATGTTATTTTGGAAAATATGAATTCTTATACCCCGAAAGTCAATCGCGTAAATAGCTGGCTTTTTACTTCCGCAGCCTTAAAACACGCCACTGCTTTGGCCGATGATAAGTTGGAGAAAGATTTGAAAACAAGCGAAAACTGGCGTCTGATTTATACCGACGATCGCGCCAATATTTGGCAATATCAATCTATTCAGCTCGAAACAAAGTAAGCGCCCAAACTTCTTGCGCTCCGGCTTCCTTGCAAATCCTGGCCGCTTCTTGTAAAGTGGCACCGGTGGTAAAGACATCATCAATCAAAACCACTCGCTTTTGTGGGCGGTTTTTTATTTTGAAAGCGTCTTTAATATTTTCCATTCTCTCCTCTCTTTTTAGCTTGGCTTGTTGGCGGGTCTTTTTGACTCTTTCCAACAGATCCGTCAAAACAAAATCTTTTTCCGGAAAGTATTCTCGAGCTTGAGACAAAAATATTTTTGCCAATTTTTCGGCTTGATTGAAACCTCGCCAACGTTCTCTGACGGGAAACAACGGAATAAAAGAAAAAGTCGTATCTTGGTTAGTCCAAAAATCTTCTCGTCTAAAAACTTTATTGCCCACTATCATTTCTTGCCACAAACCCTCCAAATCTT
>CAYWMO010000134.1:0-1539 GCA_964459625.1 uncultured Gammaproteobacteria bacterium
GCGGAGATTTTTTACAGGGAAGTTGCGGATAGCCAACGAGCGGAGTTGGATTATGAAGCGATAAAAGAAATAAAAGGAAATACTTTGGTAAAAATAAATCTCAAAACCGGACGCCATCACCAAATCCGCGCGCAATTCGCGCATTTGGGGCATCCGCTGGTCGGCGATATCAAATACGGCGCCAAAAATCCGCTACCTGACAAAAGTATTGCTTTGTTTGCGGATAAACTTACTTTCAAAACCGCGACGGGGGATAAAGAAATAGTTTTGGAATACAATGATTTTGACTATGGAAAAAATTCTTGATTTACACATCCACTCCAAATACTCCCGCGCGTGCAGTCGTGATTTGGAATTGCCCAAAATTGCCGCCATGTGCCTCAAAAAAGGGATTGATATTGTGGCAACAGGTGATTTTACCCACCCAAAATGGTTTGAACATATCCAAAAAGAACTGCACGAAGTTGGTGATACTGGCTTGTTTGAATTGAAGACTCCACCCCAACCCTCCTCTTCGCAAAAGGAGGGAGCTAATCCGACCCGTTTTATTTTGGGTACGGAAATTTCTTGCATTTATCGCGATAAAGAAAAATGCCGCCGTGTACACTTGCTCATTTTCGTGCCAAGTTTACAAGCAGTGGAAAAAATCAACGCGGATTTTGACAATCTCGGACTCAATCGTCGATCCGATGGCCGGCCGATTATCGGATTGTCGGCAAAAAAACTTTTGGAATTGATTTTACGCGCAGATAAAAGATGTTTTATGGTTCCGGCGCACGCTTGGACTCCTTGGTTTGCGGTTTTCGGTTCCAAGTCCGGTTATGATAGTTTGGAAGAATGTTTTGAAGAGCTCACCGACCAAATCGGTGCGATTGAAACGGGGCTCAGCAGTGATCCGACCATGAATCATCGTTTGGAAAAGCTGGACAAAATCACATTGGTGTCCAATTCCGATGCGCACAGCTTGGAAAAACTCGGACGCGAGGCTAATGTGTTTTCTTTTGCCAAAGAAAGTGAAATTACCTATGATGAAATCAAAAAAATAATTTTTACCGGAGATAGAAAAAAGTTTTTATACACAATTGAGTTTTATCCGGAAGAAGGAATGTACCAATATGACGGCCATGCTGTTTGTAATGTTTGTTTATCTCCCAAACAAAGTAAGAAAGAAAAAAATATTTGCCCGAAATGCAAAAAACCGCTAACCATCGGGGTGGAACATCGAGTGGATGATTTGGCCAGTAGAGAAGTGGGCAAAATTCCGTGGGAAAAATTCATTCCGCATAAATATATTGTCCCGCTTTCCGAAATTTTATCGCAAATTTTGGAAGTTGGTCCCAAATCCAAAAAAGTTGTAGCCGAGTATGAACATCTGATCAAAAATATCGGCAGTGAATTTTATATTTTGGTAAAAGCCGGTAAAGAGGAAATAGAAAAGCACGCCCATTATCCGGAACTTTGGCGCGCCATAGATAATATGCGCACCGGCCGGGTGGATCTGTCTCCGGGATATGATGGAGTGTTTGGGAAGATAGGACT
>CAYWMO010000135.1:0-1504 GCA_964459625.1 uncultured Gammaproteobacteria bacterium
ATAAACTGTTTTTTTGGGCAATAACTTGAAATCTTGAAAAATAACTCCTATTTGTCGACGCAGATATGGGATTTCTCCGGAAGGTATTTCCGTGACATCCCAATCCCCTATAACTATTCTTCCTTTGGTCGGGCGTTCTTCGGCAATCAACAATCTGACCAGAGTCGTTTTACCGGTTCCGCTTTGACCGACGATAGAAACAAACTCACCCGCTTTGATATGCAGGTTTATATTACGCAAACCGACGGATTCGGTGCTATAAATTTTTGTCACGCCTTCAAGTTTGATCATAACGTAAGTTATTATAACACAAAAAAGAAGAAGTGAAAATAAAGAAGATGGTTAGACGTTGAAATATCCTTTGTTTTTCAAAAATTCCGTTATTTTTTCCACACATTCTTCCACAGTCGTCTCGTCCGTTTGTAAAATAATATCCGGATTTTTAGGTTCTTCGTAAGGATGAGAAATTCCCGTAAAATCGGTTACTTCGCCCAGCTGCGCTTTTTTATACCATCCTTTGATATCGCGTTTTATACAATTTTCCAAACTGGCATTAACAAAAATTTCAAAGAAGTTCGGATTTTTTTCTTTCATTTTTTCTCTCTGGGAACGATAAGGTGAAATAAAAGAAGTAACGACAAAAACTCCATGTTTGGCCAACTTTTCCGCGACATAACCGGCTATTTCAATATTTTTTATACGATCGCTTTCAGAGAAAGAAAGTCCGATATTCAATTCTTTTCTAAATTCGTCTCCGTCCAAATGTTCGTGCGATAAACCCAAAATATTTAATTTCTCAATCAATTTTTTAGCGATAGTAGTTTTTCCCGAACCGGATAAACCAGTCAACCAAACAATCGCTCCTTCTTTATTTTGTTTTTTGTTTGAACTAGCATTTTTCTCAGTGTGATTTTCCGATCTCTCTATTATTACGCCGGCTCCGACGGTATTTTTGGTCAATTCGTCTATAACGATAAAACTTCCGGTATTTTTATTTTTTACATAAGGATCAAACATTAACGGTTTTTGACTTTTCAGACAAACTTTTCCTATTTCGTTAAAATTCAACACACTCGCCTCCTCGCGATGTAAATTTTCAATATTCAACCGATAATATATTTTATCGATAAAAAAATGAGTATCGTTGGTGGTGTGTTTTAGAGCGTATCTTTTGTTTTTATCAAAAGATTCTTCTGAAAACCAACAGATCATAGCATTAAAACAGTTGGCTTTTTCCGGAACATTATTGGTTCTAACTATCATTTCTCCTTTACTTATATCCAGATGATCGGTCAAAGACAGCGCGGCCGCTTCGGGATTATAAGCTATTTGACGTTCTTGATCCCCGACAAAAATTTTATTTATTTTACTTTTGCGCCCCGACGGCAACACTATTATTTCTTCTCCGGTTCGGATAACTCCGCTTTGTACATTACCGGCATAATAACGTTCATTTTGGTTCGGTCGAATAACATATTGAACCGGAAAACGAAAATCAATCAAG